>DATNPC010000545.1:0-7804 GCA_036703375.1 Allocoleopsis sp. | reverse complement strand
TGGAAGCACAAGGATGGAGCATCAACGAACAAGGGCAGGTTGTCCTGACGGCTTCTTCACCGAACGCGACACCTCATGATACCTGGCAAACTCCAGCCAACTGTCCCACGGATGCTAATAATTCCCACTTTGAAGGTAGCTAATGAAAACGCGGGGATGAAAAAGCTCACTTCTCCGTGTTAGGAGCATTTTCCCATCTCCGCGTCATCGCTGCGTTTGACCAAACTTAGTCAACACCGATCGCTAATCACTGATTGAAGCCCGTTGATGCCTTGGCTTACCTCGCTTGGGGTTGGAGAGAAGGCTTGGCTTGGCTCAATTTAGCCTGTAAGGTATCCCAGTTGACTCCTTCGAGGCTGGGCAGAACAACATGAGCTGCACCAACCCGCTCAACAGGGCCGAGTCCCACTGCCCGCATGCCAGCGGCTAAAGCAGCTTCAACACCGGAAGCGGCGTCTTCCACGACTACACAATGCTCTGGCGCAAGACCGATTTGAGCAGCAGCATGTAAGAACAAATCGGGGGCGGGTTTCGATCGCGTTACGCTATAGCCATCGGAAATCGAATCAACCCGGTCGGCAATCCCCAAGCGTTCGATGACTTCCTTGGCATTCTTGCTAGCCGAACCAATCGCCACTTTTATCCCAGCCGCCCGCAGTTCATCCAACAACTCCAGAGCGCCAGGTAGCAAGTCATCGCGACTAATATCCTCGATTGATTCGAGATAGTAACGGTTCTTGCGATCCATCATCTCCTGGATTTGTTCTTCCGTTCTCGGACGACCGCCCAACAGGTGTAGCAACGAATCCCGACGGGACAGCCCCCGCATGGCTTCGTTCGCTTGTCGGTTGAAGGGAATACCTTCTTCATCGGCTAACCGTTGCCAGCCTCGATAGTGATATTCAGCCGTTTCCGTTAGTACGCCATCGAGGTCGAAGATGAAGCCTCGGATATCGGGGACGTTAGCGGGAGAAGTCCCGGTTGTTCCATTCTCGCTTTCTACCATGGTTCCTGAAAGTTCTACGGGTTTCTTGGAGTGCAGATCGAATTCGTACCACTGGTCGCGCCAGTGCAGCTTAAACTTCACGCGCGTCCAGCTAGCCGGGAAGTGGGGCTGAGGGACGGGACCGTTTTCGGTAATCCGAATACCGGCAAAACCGAAGACAATAGCTTGCCACACGCCACCAGCCGATGCAGCATGAATTCCTTCTTTGGCATTACGCCGCGTGTCTTCTAGATCCACCAAGGCAGCTTGCATAAAGCGATCGTAAGCTTCGCCGGATTGACCGAGGTACGAGGCTAAAGCCGCATGGATGGCTGGACCGAGGGATGAACCGTAAGTGATATCCGTGCGCGGCGCGTAATAATCCCAGTTCTTTTGCAGCGTCTCTAGCTCGGAGTAGAAACCCCCAGATTCGCGCAGCAAGTAGAGGAGCATCAATACATCTGGCTGCTTGAGCACTTGGCGCTTGCTAGCTCCTTCGATACCCAGGATAGCCTGCATCGATCGCGTTCTCGGCTCGTAATCGGCCAAGTTGAGGTCTTCCAGGTTGAAAAATCCCTCGAATTGCTCGATAATTTTGGTGTCCGGGTTGCAGAGCAGCCAGATATTGCTGATAATGTCGCGCCAACGGGCTTGCCGCTCTAAGGTAAGGTGCAGTCTCTCCTCAAGCTGAGTGGCTCGCTCGGGATACTCATTCCGCAACCATTCCAGAACCAGAAGTGCTTTGTCCAAATGCCATTGCACCATCCGGTTGGTGAAAGCATTGTTGCTGACGTGTTCGTGATACTCGTCCGTGCCAATGACTTCGCGGATTTCGTACTGTTCCTGCTTGGCGTTCCACTCAACGCGGCTGCCCCAGTAGACGGCAGTATCTAAAATGAGCTCGGCACCATAATCGCGCATCCACTCATTGTCATTGGTCGCCTGCCAGTATTGCCAAACGGCGTAGGCAACATCAGTATTAATATGAAGTTCGCGATCGCCGCACCAAATCCGCACCAGTTCCTCGCTATTGTCGGCGGGGGGTACCCAACGGGGAGTCACCTCATCTCCCGTGCCAGCACTTTCCCAAGCAAACATTGCGCCCTTGTAGCCAGACTCTCGTGCCTTACGCCGCGCCCCTTCGAGGGTATGGTAGCGGTAGGTCAATAAATTACGCGCTATCTCGGGTTGCGTATAAATCAGGAACGGCAGGATAAAGATTTCCGTATCCCAAAAGACGTGACCGCGATAAGCAAAACCAGAGAGTGTCTTGGCTGGAATGCTGACGGTATCGTCCTCGCGCGGCGCGGCAATTAGCACCTGGAACAGGTTATAGCGAATCGCCAACTGAGCTTTGATATCGCCCTCAATCACCACGTCGCTCGATTGCCACAGCTCATCCCAAGCCGCTTCGTGCTTCGATAGTAAAGTCGCGTAGTTGGGCTGCTTCCGCAGCTTGTCTTGGGCGGCTTGGGCTGGAACCTTATCTTCCCGCGAGGTGAAGAGAGTGACTACCTTCTCTAGCGTCACTGTCTGTCCGGATTGAACGGGGAGGGTGACGGCTAAATTGGGATAACCCTGACACCCCGTCACGCGCACGGTGGCATTGGCATCGGAGGCGGTTAAGCGAGTCGCCACGCCCAGTTCGATGCCAGAGTTCCGCGTGCGAACGTGCATCCAGGCGGCGCGATCGCCCTCATCGGTGATAATATCGCCTTGGTTGACCCATTCCCAGTGCATCACGCCTTGGTTGTCGGGGTAACCGTTGATGCTGGCCTGCACCTCGACCGTTCCCTCAAAATCGAGGGGCGTGACTTGGCAGCGCAACGCCAATACGTGGCGATCGGCTAAGCTGGCAAACCGCTCGAAGTGAAGGTCTACGGTGTGACCCGATCCACTGCGCCAGCGGACGTTTCGGCTTAAGACGCCTCGACGCACGTCAAGCTGACGCCTGTAGCTGAGAATTTCACCGTGATCGAGGCGAAAGCGATCGCCATTAATCATCACTACCAGTGGCAGCCAGTCAGGGCAGTTTGCGAGTTCCGTGTGAACGACGGGAACGTCATCGTAGACACCGTGAATTAAAGTAGCCCCCATCGCACCGGGATAACCTTCCTCGAAACTACCCCGCGTTCCGAGGTAGCCATTACCTACGGTGAAAACGGTTTCCTTGTAGTGCAGCTGGGTTGGGTCAAACTGGGTCTCAATCACGGACCAGTCAGTATAGGTATGATGACAAGTTGGTTCTTTAGTTTTGGTCATTTGTCCTTTGTTCAGTTGTGGGGTGTTTGCTACAAACAGTGCTAATTAATAGACCGCTAACCACTCGCAAGGGCTGCTAGCAGTAGATCGACGACCGATCTACCGCTGGAGGTACTGAAGAAAACGTCCTACTGCTGCATGTGCTGGTGTAACAATTGTTCGGCTTTGGGCTTGAAACTTAAATAAAACAGTGCTTCGAGATAGCGAAGCAGCGCTTTGCGGCTTTCCGGAGACGCATAGTTCCAGAAGCCGTAGATTTTAGCCAAGCCAAGCAGTTGCTTAGTGTGGCTTTTCCAGTTGTATTTGTCTCGGATTCGCTTCACCGACGCTTGAGAAATCTTGTGCCAGTAGTCAGGTTCTGCCTCGCACTTAGAGATAAAATCGAGAATTTTTTGGGCCATTCCCGCTGGGTCAGTTGGGTTAATGTGGAAACCACTTTCTCCTTCTTGAATGATTTCTAAAGGACCACCAAACTGAGTTGCAAAGGTGGGCAGACCAGAAATCATGGCCTCCAAAATGGTCAGACCAAACGCTTCAAAGCGAGCTGGTTGGACAAAAATACCGCCACAATCGGCAATGACTCGATAGACTTCACCCGTATCGACCGTGCTGAGGGGCAGGCTTAACCAGCGAATATGCCCTTGCAGGTTGTATTGGTCGATCAGGTGATGAAGCTTGGCGATTTCATCTCGTTCTTCCGGGTCTGTTGCATCCTCTGGACGTACTTTGCCAGTTACGAGGATTAAGTTGCAATGCTGCTGCAACTCTTGACTCTTGCCAAAGCATTCCGCTAAACCCGTGAGGTTCTTGCTCGGAAATAGGGGAGCGAGAGCTAATAGGGGTCGCTTTCCTGGGTCATCGAGATGACCCACGATTTGCGAGTCTTCATCGGTCAAGAGCATCTCTTTAATGCGTTCGCATTCGCTCTTATCTCGTTGTGAGAGATCCGTATGGGGGAAGAAATGGCGTTCATTCACCCCAGGCGGTACCACATTGAATTTGGGGCTGAATAGATTAATGCCGTCAACCACATGATACAGATTGGGCATCGTGAAGAACTTGTAAGATTCATACTGTCCCAACTGATCGGGTGTTCCTACAATTTCTTGATAGGTACTGGTGATGATGAAATCGGCTGCATTCATCCCGATCAAATCGGCCGTGAATTGCAGCGAAAAGTGGTAACGCTCCTCTAAGTCTTTCCAATAGAGGTTACTAAATAGATATCTCGGCTTTTCCAGAACGTGAGCAATATGGCACTGGGTTACCTTAAACCGTTTGGCCAAGAGGAACGCGACCAATCCCCCATCCGAATAGTTGCCCACAACGAGATTGGGGCGTCCCTCAAACTCGTCCAAAAGCTCTTTTTCTGCCTTCTCGGCAAAGCTTTCCAGATACGGCCAAATCTCAAACCGCGAAATCCTGTTGTGAGTAACCTTGGGATTAAACTCTGGGAAGGGAACTCGCAAAATCCAAGCATTTTCGGTTCCCTGTACTTGTTCCAGACGTTGGTCTGATTGGGTTCCCTCGCTATTCGGAATCAGCCGTGTCAGGATGATAATCTTGGGCTGCATGCCTAATACATCGAGTCCAGCCAGCTTGATATCTTCTTTGAGCTGATTCTCTAAACTCCGAGCTTGATCGAGAACGTAGAGAACGTGACCGGCGGCTTGCGGACGACCCGCCACTTGTTCTTGACCAAACCAGCCGTGGACGGAAACAAGAACAATCCGGAAGACGAGTGGAATGTGGGAAATGAAGGCGTCTAATACGGCGTGATCGGGTGAATCAATTAAGCGATCGAGCAGTTCCAACGTTTCCCGTACCCGACTCGCGGTATTGCCCCAGCCCGGTTCAAAGCCCAAAACATGGAGTTTCGAGCGAAACTCTGTATAGGGTTCGTCTGCTGGGCGTTCGCCGACAAATTGTAAAGCCTGCTTGAGCTGTTTCGAGAGTTCGGTGGTTGTGCGAATTCGCTCGTTGATCAGCAATGGCTGGTCTTTATACTTGGAGGCGTGCAAGATGTTGAGAAACGCGTCCTGCCAATGCTGAGAAGGCACGTTCCCGATGTCCCGCTTGCTCTCGGTAAATAGCTGGCTTGATAGATAACGGTGCAGAAACTCTATCCCTTTCCCAATATTTCTGGGGTCGCGAATCGTGGGAAAAGATTCGTAGAAGGGATGCAGATCGATTTCTAAGACACTGCCCGACGATGAAGAGTAACCTGTGTCACCAGACACAAAACGGTCTTGTAAGTCCAGCAATGCCTGCACTGGCATCGACTCAACGCCACTGAGATCGATTGGCAACCGACAGACTTCTTGAGAGGCGACTTTGGGTCGAATAATAAACCAGACGCTCCCATCTTCGAGAATAATCTCATGGGTATAGTGAATCAGTTCGCCTAGAGCCGAAGTCCGGTAAAAGTAGGCTGGTTTGTTGGAGTTCTTGCAGTAGTCTTCAAAAGCTTGTAGAATTTGGTTTCTCAGGAAGTACCGCTCTCGATCGGTGCTGAGCTGATTTAGCAACTGGTGCAAATCTGCTTTTTCGTCACCGTCAAGCACGGCTCTTAACAGTTCACTCATGGCTCCTCCCTAATGCACTTGAGTAACGGATGAGGGCTACCTTAACTTTTAGTCCTAGCACATCTGTCAGTGGCGCAATTCACCAACTCCTATCGCTGAATCGAGTCTTTCGGCAGCAAGCAATGTCAGGATTTGCCAGTACCCTCTACTCATAATCGATCGCCTGGTATTTCCTTCCGGATAAATCCAGGAGATTTTGCGCGATCGAGCGATCGCATTAGCTACAGCAGGATTTGGTTTAGTGCTTTAGCCTAGCGATTCTACATAAGTAAGCGATAGCGACAGTTCTATCCTCTGACTCCACTTATGTGCATCAACCCATCGACGCAAGCTTGATAATTCTTACGCCAACTGTTGTCAGTGACTAACTTGAACGAGTAGGAGCAACAAGACACAAAACAGAAGAACTGAAAATCTCAGTTCTACCAGCCGAACTCCTTAACTGCGCCGTTGCTTGAGAAGTCGTATCGAGGTACGTCTATCTTCATCAGGCGAACTCAGCGCACTCGCAGCCTAGCGTGATACTGTATCCCATGCATCCCTTGAACCCATTCTAGGCGGTTGAACTCATCTTGCGCCTATTCTTTTCAGAGTCTTCAAAATTGCTTGCGAAAAAATAAAACGAGCAATGTTCTACGAAGTCCATGCTAAAGATAGCACCTCAAGAATGAAATTTCATCGGGTTGCAGTGAGCGATCGCTTTTCGCTAGCTCCCTCGGGGCAAGCTGCACAGTACTGTTTAAGATCGCCTTTATCTATGTATCAAAATTTTCCCGTCGTGTCACGCTACGCCTTTATTTTCCCCGAAATTTAATTGATTCTTTTCTTTTTTAGAGAGAAAAATAAAGCTTCAATCTCTTCAAAGCTGTACGTCTGACTGAACATTGGTAAATTTGAGAATTGAGCTGGTGCGATCGGCGATAGCGTCTCACACTACGCCTTTATTTTTCCTGAGATTTAATTCATTCCTTTCTCGTTTGGTAAAAAATCAGACTTCAATCTCCTCAAAGCTAGACGTCTGACTGGACATTGACCAATTTGAGAAGTGAGCCGGTGCGATCGCTAACCGCAATGTCGGCCCATTGAGAAGGACTTCAAGAATGAGAACTATTTTCATTCTTGCATTGTGCGCGATCGCACATGGACTCTGAAGCGAACGTAGGTAGGGAAGCAAGGGGAGAAAATTTCAAGGTGTCCTGGTGAGTGGTTGTGCCTGCCAGTAGCATTCTACGAACAGGCTTTCCAACCTATCCCAAAAGAATTTCAAAAATTCAGCCATATTAAATTGAATGCTTGCTAGCTTACTACCTACTCGAAAAATTCACACACATTAAATTTGAATTCATTGTATTGACATCATCCTCAAGTCAGATGTTAGAGTCATACGGAAGATTAAAGATTACTCTTTAAGTTTGAACAAAACCAGGAAATCTTCACCAGAGATTTTTGCTCATTTAAACAGACCTTAACACTAAATCAGACACTTCTACTGAAATATAGCGGTTTTCAGCTGTATAGAACTCGCGCTAGGGGTTATCGTGCGTCTTCGCCCTACAGGCGGTCTGCGTTCAACTCATTTGAAAAGCGCTATAGGATCATACTACTCATCAGGCATTTCAAAGCTCAAATTTTGACTTTGGGCAAATTTGATTCTGTTATCCATTTATTCAAAATAAATGGACAAAATTGAAATGCCCTCGCTACTTATTGTCTGATTTTTAGCTAAAGGAATTGTTATTTAATCTTATCTGTTTACTGCTTAGGAGTAATCCCCAGTGAAAACAATAAAACATGACAAATTTTGCTCTAGAAAAAAACAGCAATAACTCTACGACTCACACCCAGTCAGAAAAAACACCTTCAAATTTCTGGCTCACTGCTAGGACTAACGTCAGGTTACAGAATCAGGCTCCTCCCATTAAGCCTGTCTTACGAAACCAGAACTTACTCCTTTCCTTCAACCAAGAACGAC
>DATNPC010000544.1:0-2458 GCA_036703375.1 Allocoleopsis sp. | reverse complement strand
CCCTGCTAAGTCGGTACTGCATACAAGCGGTGAATAGAGGTAAAAAGCTCCCGTTGCGCCAAGAAAATAGTGGAAAATCCCCCCACAATGCATAAATACCGCTCCAAGTCAAGGGAGTTGAAAGGTGTCTAACCCAGTATAAATTGATAAAGATTTAAAAAATTTTCCCAGTTGCGAACAGTTGTGAAAAGTTGTGAAACCCTTTGTCTGAGAAGAATTGAAGATTTCACAACTTTTCATAATTAAGCGGAAATTAGAAGACAAATTGGAAAATTTAATAATCAGAAATAGATTTAATATATCTGTAATAAAAGTTATCAGATGGATAGAGACAATCAATGAAAGCCAGCAGAACCCTTGTAGCCACTGAAAGCTCCCTAATCCCGGTACAGCCGCCACTAACGAAAATAAAGCGATTCTGGTGCAAGGATGCGCCGTTCGTCGGTTATGAAATCATTGAAAGCAAGGAAATTGTCCTGAGTCCCCGGCAGTTGACGATCAAATCCGTAAAGAAACCAGACCAAGTAGCGGTAGAGTTTATCAAGGCGAATAACCTCTCATCAAGAGAAGTCACGCTTCCCAATCGGTCGAAGATTACAGCTTACCCCCTCTGCACGGTGGTAGCATACTGGAGCTACCTCAACTCCTTTGGTCTACTGCCCGAACACGAGAAAAAAGTGCTAGCTGCACTGATATCGGGAGAAGAGATTAAAGAAGAAAAAGCCTATCTGCGGGAAAATGGGTCGAGAGTTGCACCAACACCAGTGGAGATTATAGATCACCCCGTTCCCCTGGCTAAAGTTGTCAAAGTCGAAATCCTAGAAGGAACCGAGCTTTCCATATTTGTGATTGACGATCGCTCCAGGCATCAGTTCTGGATCGAAGAAACAGAAGGTCTCTCAATAATCAAAGCCAGCCCCACGGCGCTGATCGAGCAAACAGGGGAAGCGCGGAGAGAGGAATACTTAAAGAAGAAGAAGTGCAGTATGACCAGAAAGACTTGCTTCCAGGAGAGAGATGGAAAGGTCTTCAAGGTTCACATCCGGCCCTTCTACGACTGGATACGAATCTGGCAATATTTCGGCAACCAGAAAAACAGCCGTGCTTTGTCTCTGCTAGCAGAGCTAGCTATGTGCAACATCGAGACTAGACTAGGAGCCTATCAAGTTGAGTCGAAACCAGCCGCAGCTCCAGCCGCAGCTTTTCAAATTTCCAGCTTGAATGGCAAGAAAAAAGCGACTGCCGCATAGCACCATAGCGATAACAAGAAAATGACACAACTAAGAATGCCAGCAGTAACGCTCGATCGAGTCGGGATTGCGATCGGTGTCTTACTACTAGGTTGCATGGGGTTTTACGCCTACATCGCTTACGCTCAAAGGAAATTTATCTCCTCATATCCTCGTAGCGCAACAATAGTTACATCGTCCGGAGCGACGATCGCCACTGTCGAAGTACAGGTATCGCCCGAAGGACAAGTCAAAGGACTGTCGGGACGAACCCAACTTGAACCTGGATCGGGAATGCTGTTTCCGGTGCAACCAGCAAAACTCGTTCAGGTCTGGATGAAAGACATGAAGTTTCCACTGGATATCGTGTTCGTGAAGGACGGGAAAGTAATTCAAACCGTCGAAAATGCTCCGCCCTGCAAAACCGTTGCTTCCACTTGTCCGGTCTACAACTCAGTAAGCCCTGTAGATACGGTGATCGAGCTACATCCCGAAAGCTCTATCAAGCCAGGAACAGAACTTCGTGTGAACTATAAGTCCAGCTCCAAGTCGGAAAATTAAAAACCCGAAGCTTTTTAAAAAAGTTTAAAAATTATTGGTACTTTGATGCTCTTGAAAAGAATCGGGAGGGAAGCCGTTGCTAAAATCCAGTCGGCTGGATTTTAGCAACGGTTTTCCATCATATAGGGATATAGACATATAGGCATATAGACCGCAACAGCACTTGGGGAGAGTCTTTTACCTTATGAGACGGGCTAGCGCCAAAACATCTCCAGACATAAAAATTGTTTGCCCCACGCGATCGCTATCTAACTATAATGTTCAATCGGAAACAGACAATCGTTCAGATCCAGCAACAAGCTAAGGGTAAATGGGAAACGCTCTCGGAGTTCTCCACCCGAATTCCGACCGTTGCATATCACAACCTAACAACTGAGGCTGTAGAGGCAGCAAAAAGATCTGAGTATGGAATGCTCAGGGCAGTGGGCTACGAAGAAGGCAATTCGGAAGAACTTCAAAAATTTCATCTAGGAGATGAAATTTGTCTAATCGCATTTGCGATCTGCTTTGCAGCAGCGCTTGCGCTATCGCCGGTTACGAGCCAACAGGAGGTTTATTTCAAGGAGTCGTAACCACTTTCACGGCAGAGTACCAGATAGTGGACTTAAAAAAGTGGGATAACACCGAGGCGTTGGTAAATATCCTCAGAGAAAGCTGAACTGTTGGAT
>DATNPC010000543.1:0-5168 GCA_036703375.1 Allocoleopsis sp. | reverse complement strand
AGAAGAATATTAAAGATTGAGGTGATGTTAGAAAAGTGAAGAGCGCTTAGCTGTCACATATCAGTCACAAGCATACTTTAGAAGCCCAGACAGTGAGCTGGGCTTTTTATCTAATCAAGCACGAAACTTAGAACTTCTAGCTCTAAACAATCGCATCCCATTTGCCGTTACAAACAGAGAGGTTCCCATATCTGCCAAGACAGCCACGGCTAGCCCTACAAGACCCAAAGTTCCTAATAGCAAAAATAATCCCTTGGTCACGAGTGAAAAGACAACATTCTGCTGAATTACTGCCACTGTGCGGCGGCTCAAATCCAGGGCATAAGCGAGTCGTCTCAGGTCGCTACCTACAAGCACAACATCGGCTGTTTCCAAAGCAATATCAATTCCGCCCACAGCAAAGCTAACGTCAGCTGCCGCGAGTGCTGGTGCGTCGTTGATGCCATCCCCGACCATACCCACGACACCATTACGGCGAAGTTTTTCAATCTCGTGGAGCTTATCTTCGGGTAGTAGTTGGGCGCGGTACTCTGTAATTTCAACTTGTTGGGCAATCTGCTGGGCAACGGATGTGCGATCGCCCGTTAACATCACCAACTGCTTGATACCCGCTTGTTTTAAAAGTCGCATCGCTTCAGCGGCTTCTAACCGTAAGCCATCGGCGAGGGCTATAGCTCCTAGTAATCCCAGCCGCGTTCCCACCAGGACTGGAGTTCTCCCAAGAGACTCGATTTCATCTAATACTGACTCAACTTCTTTTGGCAAGAAAATGTTCTGTTCGACAAACAAACGTCGATTGCCAACAAAGTAAGTTTGATGACCAAACTTTGCCCAAATGCCTAATCCAGGTATTGCCGTAAAGTTTTCTGGAGTCTCTAACTCTAAACCCTGTTCTTTAGCTTTGCTGACAATTGCTTTTGCTAAGGGGTGTTCGGACTGTTGCTCCAGGGAAGCGGCAACTAACAGTACAAAGCTATCCCCCATTTCACCAAAGTTGTAGACTTTCTGTACTATGGGCGTCCCCTGGGTCAGGGTTCCCGTTTTGTCAAAAGCGAGGGTAGTCATGCGCCCCGCTATCTCCAAAGCACTACCTCCCTTGAACAGAACACCTCGGCGAGTGGCTGCACCAATGGCACTGACAATCGAAACGGGAGTGGAAATCACCAAAGCACAGGGGCAGGCGATTACCAGCATTACCAATGCCCGATAGACCCAAACGCTGAACGGTTGAGCAAAAGCCAGTGGGGGAATCAGGGCGATGCCAAGAGCTACCAGAAGGACAACGGGCGTGTAAATGGCGGCAAAGCGGTCTACCCACTGCTGCATTGGGGCGCGGCTTCCTTGCGCTTCTTCAACTAAGTGAATAATCTGGGCAACGGTGGTGTCATTATAAGCGTGGGTGACTTCGATCTCCAGAAAGCCAGTTTGATTGAGGGTTCCGGCAAAGACGCGTGAGCCTTTTTCTTTGTCTTCTGGGACAGATTCTCCCGTAATGGGGGATTGGTCAATGGCTGAATACCCAGAGAGGACAATTCCATCCAAGGCAACTCGCTGTCCTGGTCGGATAGTTAATACCTCACCAATCTGAATGTTTTCAACGGGAACGGTTACTTCAATACCCCCACGACGTACAGTAGCTGTGGGTGGGGTCAAATCCATTAAGTCACGAATTGCGTTACGGGTACGACCGAAGGTGAAAGTCTGTAGGGTTGTGCCGAGAGCAAATAAGACAACCACTAATGCTCCTTCAAACCAGTCCCCTAAAATCACTGCCCCAACTGCTGAAATCGTCATCAGCAAATTCATGTCCGCTTGACGGGATTTCAGGGCAAACCAACCCGCTCTGGCGATGGGCCACCCAGCTACCACCATGCCCATGCCATAAAAAGCGCGTGCGACCCAGACCGATAACTCTAACTGTTGAGCGAGTAGTCCCAGCACTAGCCCAACCCCAGCTAATACCACGCTCTGTCCCCGACGACTCAATAGCCAGAATTTCCATCCTGTTGAGGAAAGCTTTTGAGTCTTCTTAATGAAAGACTGGTCGGAGGAATCTAGGTCAGAAGGGGAACCGTTCTGAGTGTAGGTGTCGGGTAGGTTTGGAGTCTCCTCAACGGTGTAACCCAAGTTAGTGATGCGAGCGCAGATGGATTGTTCATTCACCTGTTGCGGGTCGTAAGACACCTTTAATCGTCCCGTAGCGAAGCTCACTGCTGCCTCGTTGACTCCGGGCATCTGCACTAGGCTAGCTTCAATCGTTTTGGCGCAGCTGCCGCAATCCATTCCACCAATCTGTGCCTGTAGGATTTGGGATGGAGCAATTTCAACTTCAACGGTGTAACCCAAAGCCGTGACGCGATCGCTAATCGTCCTTTCCTCGACTTGGGATGGGTCATAGGAGACGGTAAGCTTTCTACTGGCAAAGTTGACAGAAGCCTTTTCCACACCAGGTAGAAGCATTAGATTTGCCTGAATGGTTTTGGCACAGCTGGGGCAGTCCATCCCACTAACTAACGCTTGTAAGGTACTCTGCGATGGTGTTGAGTTCATGAGGGGATTGGCTATTCTCGGAAAGAAGCACGACCTAGACTATCGATGCAGGTATCGACAGCCGAGTAATTCAATACAGCTCGACTTATTCGGTTAACATATCAGTGTTTACTGATATTTCTTCCTTAAAGATATCAGTAACAGCTGATATGTCAAGCCACAAGCGCGTTGCCCCCTATCAATGATTGCCAAACCTCAAGTCACCAAAACTCAAGCTACCGATCTGAAGGTCAAACTGTTTCGGGGATTTTCTGACTCCTCGCGTTTGTCTATCCTCAATGCTTTGCGAGACAGTCCGCTAACTGTCAACGAGATTGTTGAAGCGACGGGACTGGGCCAGTCTAATGTTTCCAATCATCTTAGTTGTCTGCGCTGTTGCGATTTGGTTGTCCGCCAACAGCAGGGTCGTTATGTGTACTACCAACTCAGCGATGCACGAATCGCTAAGCTTCTCGACCTTGCTGATGAATTACTGGCTGATGTCGCTCTAGGCGTAGACTCTTGCAGCCGTTATGACATAAACACAAGCGGTTAAACTTTCTAGCTTGTGTTTCAAAAAACCATTAAGAAGCCACGAGAAGATTAAATCCCTCTGGAAGCAGTTAAAGCGTACCAAAGAGCAAATAGGTATAGCAGCCAAGCCAACAGTGGTAGCTAGACTTCTGAAGTTTAGAAATTACCCAAGGTGGGCAAGCGAAACAACCACCGAGTTCAATCCTGATACTATTGCTGCTTCTACTGAATTTCCGCAGGCAGTACCGATACGTTCTTTGCCTAAAGCCGCCGTGCAAGATTTTTTAGGATTGTCCTATGAAGGGAGAATCGAGAAGCCCTGAACACTCCTAACAAAGGAAGATAGTAACTTTTTTCTGATCTTAAGCGAGTTAGCCAATTGAATTGGCTAACTTTTCTAACGCATGAAAAACGCTTTGGTGCTTGCATTGGGAAGTTTACAGATCAAAAAAATTAAGTTCGTCCTTAACTCCCCTATCTCCACTAGACCAAATATTTTTAAACTAGCAAACTTAACGTTCAAAAGTACTCTCTTGATGGATAAGAGCGCAGAAGGAGCAGATAAAGACTTGTAAACAAGGGTTTAATTTCCTTGGTTTACATAAAGCAAGAACGAACTTTAAGGACGGTAATAAAAACTACGAGATGAGCAAAATGATTCTAAAAATATCGATCTAGGGAAATGTAGCAATCTGCTACACAGTAACGCCAGCAACAAAACCTCCCAACCTTGATAGAAATGAGAGAGAACAACAAGGCAACTACATATTCCCAAACCAAAGGTAAAATTGGTGTACTGATTGAAGCACACTTTGACGAAATTGAGTTCCGGAGTTTCAACGATTTCTTTCCTACACACGGATATGAAATAGAGTACATATCGCATCTTTGGAATCAGGAGCAACTGACTTTCAAAGGGAATGACTTTACAGAAGAAGTCACGGTTACGGTAGAAGTAAATGATGTTGAACCTACCGATTATGAAGGCATTATTCTAATCGGTGCATTTGCTATGGATCGTCTTCGGTATGAAGAGCATCCTCAAGAAGGTCAACCCAACCAATCTCCTGCTGTCAGGTTTCTCCGAAAAGCCGTAAAGGCTATGGATGCTGACCGATTAAAGATAGGAACTATCTGCCATAGCCTTTGGCTGTTTTGTGCTGCACCCGAACTGCTTAAGAATCGCCAGGTTACCTGTGCTCATAACCTTATTTACGATGTCCAAAATGCGGGAGGAACCATCGTGTTCGATGGTGATGGAACTAAAAAAGTACATATCGACGGCAATCTAATCACAGGCAAACACCCCAACGTAGTCAATGAATTCATGAGTGTCTTCTTAGAAGCAATTAACAAGCAGGAACTGAAGAAAGCTAGCGTGTAAAAACTCAAATACACCCAATAACTGCGCTTTTTAACTGTTGAGATAGATGACTAACTGGCACTACCCAAGAAGAGGAAGGGCGAAATGATTGCAACAACAAAGGCGTATCAGATTGAAACAGCAACAACTACGTACCAAGTAGAATCGGGACGCTCTCATCCTTTGGGTGCGGTGCCAGACAAAGACGGAGTAAACTTCTCAATCTTTTCAGAGCATGGCACATCTGTCGAACTCTTGTTGTTTGATAAGCATGATGACCCAGAACCTATACAGATTATTCAATTGAACCCAAGGATCAATAAAACCTTCCACTTCTGGCATGTCTATGTGAGAGGGTTGAAACCAGGGGCTCACTACGCCTATCGGGTTGACGGTCATCAGGATTTACATAGGGTAGGACACCGCTTCAACAAAAACAAGCTACTGATCGATCCCTACGCGAAGGGAAACACCGATGCCCTTTGGAATCGCATCGATGCTTTGGGGTCAAAAGACAACTTGGCAACCTCTATGCGAAGTGTAGTCATCGATATATCCGATTATGACTGGGAAGGCGATCGCCCTCTCAATCGACCAATGAGTGAAACCCTCATTTATGAAGTACATGTTAGGGGGTTTACTAAGTCACCCTCCTCAGACTGCAAACACTGCGGTACTTTCTCTGGAATCATCGAGAAAATCCCTTATCTGAAAGAGTTGGGAATAACAGCTGTTGAACTCC
>DATNPC010000542.1:0-17076 GCA_036703375.1 Allocoleopsis sp. | reverse complement strand
GCCAGTTACAATGCAGGCCCCGGCAACGTGTCAAATTGGCTCACTAAATATGGATTTAACGACCCAGATGCCTTTATTGAAGTGATTCCCTTTCCAGAAACTAAAGGATATGTGGAGTCCGTTTTTGCCAATTACTGGAATTATCTGCGGCTTTACAACCCGAGTATCTCTCAGCTTTTAGCACAGAACTCGAATGCCCAGCCCGTCCTCCCACCGCGCTAAGGAGTCGTACCTCGATACAATAGTCAACAAACCCTGAATCAATCCGACGTGATGACGCCTTCTCCAAGCAAGACTGCATCCCAGCCAAGCCCAGACGCTTTAGACAATACAGATTACCTCGACGAGTTGCCCGATGATGTCGAGATGTCGCTGTTCGACCACTTAGAGGAGTTGCGGCAGCGGATTTTTTATTCGCTAATTGCTGTGGCAGTGGGCGTCGTCGGCTGCTTTTTGGCGGTTAAACCAATTGTCCAGTTGTTGGAAATCCCTGCTAGAGGGGTCAAATTTCTGCAATTAGCTCCGGGAGAATACTTTTTTGTCTCCCTGAAAGTTGCTGGATACAGTGGCATCTTAGTTGCTAGTCCCTTCATTCTCTACCAAATTATCCAGTTTGTTTTACCAGGACTGACTCGGCGCGAACGGCGCTTAATCGGGCCGGTAATTTTGGGTTCCAGCGTTCTGTTTTTTGCCGGGTTGGCATTTGCCTACATTGCTCTGATTCCCGCTGCGTTGAATTTCTTCATTAGTTATGGAGCAGATGTGGTTGAGCAGCTATGGTCAATTGACAAGTATTTTGAATTTGTCTTGCTCCTGATGTTTAGCACTGGTTTAGCATTTCAAGTCCCGATCGTTCAGCTTCTCCTAGGCTTTTTGGGAATTGTCTCTTCTGGGCAAATGCTATCCGGTTGGCGAGTCATTGTTGTGGGTGCTGTTGTTTTGGGTGCTGTACTGACCCCCTCTACAGACCCTCTCACCCAAAGCTTACTAGCTGGGGCTATTATGGGTCTCTACTTTGGCGGTATTGGTCTTGTTAAGCTTTTAGGAAAATAGTCTTTTTTCTTTTTCAGGCAATGCGATCGCCTTCCACCCAATATAAATGTCACCCGACCAACTGCAATCCCTTATTCTGTAGGTTCTGCTCAATGTGTTGCACTTCCTCGATCGCTTCTCCAGCCACAATGCCGTAAATTTCAGTGTAGATTTTTCCGTATTTGACCTTCTCTAGAGCTGACAAGATGATAAAGTCTTTTCGCTCCAGTTCTGGTTTCAGGGTTTTTAAAATCGAGTCGAATGTCCCATCCATCCGGTAGTCACTAGAATATTTAGCCACCTCCTTTCCGAGTTTCAGTAGGGTATGACGCTGCAAGCAAAGTGGAGTTGAGCCATTAACTCGGAAATTGGCATCGATCGCATAAAGCTGTCCGTCTTTATCTTCCAACACATCGAAGCCAATAAATCCAAAATACCCTTTTTGGTGAGCATACTGCCCAATCGCAGCAATCATCTCAAAAAATTTGCTCATGTCCGTGTCGCGGTAGTGAATTAGTCCCCCTAAATAGTTGCCCTCTGGGGTAACGAGTTGGCTGGTAGTACCGATAAGCGTAATTTCTCCTGTCTTATTGACATAAAACTGCACGCAATAGTTTTGCAAGGCATTCTTGACAAACTCTGAGACAATAATTGCATCCAGCAGCTTAATATCGCGATATTTCCTCAGTTCTTCCAGGCAGTAGTTGAGATCGCTAGTATTTCTAATAATATAAGTTCCTTCTCCTGAGAGTCCGTGGGATGTTTTGATTAAGTAGGGAAATTGCTCTGGTAACGGAATGTTCTCAAGCCTAGTTTCATGCAGGTTGTAACTGGAGTAGTTCGGACATTTCACTCCCAGTTCAGCTAGCGCTACTTTGCTCAGCAAGTGGTAGTGGGTGTCTGGATTAACGGCGTGTTTTTCCGGTTTCAGGCGATCGAAAGGAAATAGAGTAATGATATTTTCAAAGCGCGAATTTTGGCTCAGCTCATCCAGATAAGTCGAGCAGTGTAACATCTCGATATTGGAGTAGCTGAAGCTTAAATGATCCTGCCAGTAGTCAATTAGCAATTTTGATGGCTCTATAATGACAATTCCTGGAATGTCTTCCCCTAAAACTGCCAAATTTTTCAAAGGTTCCTTCTGGCAAATCTTGTCGAAGGACGTTTTCGTTGCTTCACTACTCCCATCTTGAATAAAGTATTTAGTTGTATTAGGATAGGCGGCCCAATGGGCAGTCGCTGGATAATTGAGGATGAACGCGTAATGTGTATCGGTGATGTCACTAGCGAACAGATCGGAAAAAGAATTCCCCTGAAAGTATTGAAAGTTGTATATTGAGTTCATCGAAAAACTTGAGCTGGCTCTCTACACGGCGTCAGGGTTGAGGTTTATCATCTGTCTAGTGGTATAACTGCCAATTGGACTCCAAATTAAATAGGGCAGGAGTAAAAAACCAGCTTCTCTAGAAATCGGGAAAACCACTAATGTCAGCAGAACTCCTAAGATGACGCCGAGCCATCCGAGAACTGTGCCAACTTCAAGGCTACGCATTCTCAAGGTAGCAGGAATATAGGCTACTGTAATAATTTCTACAAGCAAGTAGAATCCCATCAGTAGCCAAGTTTTAAGACTTCCTGGGTCTTGTTCCCAGACGAGAACAGCTGACCATGCGCCACAGGCAAAAATGATCGTCCAAATGAAGGGAATAGCCGGTTCAAAGAATAACCACTTAGGACGCTCTAGATGTTTTGACCAAGAGATATCCCGTGGTCTAATTAAACTACTCCCTAGGGCAACTAGCAGAGTTACGCCACCAATTATTATCCAAGGTTTTAACATTTTCCCATTATTCCCATTAAATGAAATGCTGACACTGAACTTGAAGAGAATTTTATAAAGTAATTGTGTCAGTTCAATGCAGACCATGAATCAGTCTTGAGTGTGAAAGCAATCTAAATGTGACTTAACTGACTCGTCAATCTTTTGTGTTTTGATATACACGTTAGTTTAAAATTAACTCTTTCTTTAGTTAGACGTTAGGAGGAGGCGGAGGAGTTACGCTTTTATAAGTAGTGGAGCTAAAAAAATACGGCTGAAGGCAACTTCTAACACTAAAAGCAAGGTAACTCCAATTCTGGATGCTCAAATCGCTGTCTTTACCCGCTGGGTTGAGCTAGCTAAATCGGTTCTCAAATACAGCCAAGAAAAAATCAATGGGGAACAGATTCCCCATTTTTTATGGGGAATTTTTTCAAAAGCGATCGCATAAATCAATAGGTAATAGCCGTCTAGCGATAGAAACTCAGAAGCGATCGGGAATTGTTTATCCTCCAATTCTCGGAGATAAACTTGATAGGGTCAGCGACGCTCGTCTTGGCACTACCGCTTCACTCGACGAGAACCATTCAAATGAATGATGCGTATCTGATAGGCATTTCAGAATTTTGGATAGCACGAGTGAGGTGTTGCAGTGCTAAATCAAGCATTTGCGATTGAGCTGAACCAGTACTTTGCGATCGCTTATTCCTCGATTGAGATATCGAATTTGAAAATTGTTCGTAGATGGCAAGCATTAAATCTGCATCCACGATATTCAAGTCATTTGTAAAAACATTCAGATTCCAAGTGACAATGAGCACTGGATCGCCCTGATATAAAATAATCGGCGGGTTAAGGCAATCAGGATTATAGGGACTATAAATCCCGTTGGCACCACCATATAAACTTTGAGGATTATGGATACTAGTAGAGGAATGGGGACTGCCGTAGTTACCCAGAGGATTAATAATAGAGTAAGGGTGATGTAGATCGGAGGAAAGCAAACCCAGGAATTGCCCAGATGGCGACCAGAGTTGCCCGTAACCATCCAAAATTCGGAAAATCACTACATAAGGCTTAAAAACTCCTGGAATCTTCATTTGAGCCATCCCCTGATACAAACGGCTGAGCGTCTCTTCTGAGTATCTACGGCTATTATCCGTGTCACCTCTACCCGCCGTCCAACCCGATGAATTAATCAAAAAACTCCACTGCTTTCATACGTAGCACATTCATTTTCTCCCCGTCTCCGGAGCCTCCCCATCTGTTTCAACTACTATGTCTGAACGAACTTCGTATCAAGTGGCGAGAAATCCCTACCTCTGCACGGAGAAAAGGTGGAAAACGCTTTCGGGAGTTTTCGATAGAATAATTGCGACTAGCGTAAAGCTTGAAAATAATGCAGATACAGTTTCGCGAGTATAACCCGTTCGATTTATGGATTTGGCTGGAGTTCAGCACGGTTCCCTCTCCCATGGAAAAGGAATATGTTGAAGAACTGTTCAACTCCTGGTTTTTCTTAGGCAAGCTGGGAGGCTTCGATGCTGAAAACCTCCAAGTTCAGGATGTTGGTATTGATATCAGCTACATGGATTATGATGACAGGGCGGCTGAGGAAAGCCTGATGTCCCTCATGCATAACAAGGGGGATTTTGAGTATCTTGGGACTTGGGGACGTTGCTGGTTCGACCTAGGAACGAGTGATGCGATCGCGCTTGATGTATTGATTAATGCCCTCCGACAGCTTGCCAAAGAATATGTCAATATTGAGCGATTGATCGTTGGTGGGGAAAATGAAGACTGGCCGGTAGAAAATGAGCATGGCTCTATGTTCTACAATGCCGAGCAGAACTGAGTGCAAGAAGGCAGTAGGCAGCAGGCAGCAGTCAAGCATCTAGGATAGTTCAAAGGAAACATGCACACCCCTAACCAAATTCGCGTACTGGCATTGGGATTGATTCGAGATGGCGATCGCACTTTTGTAGCAGAGGGCTACGACTCAGTCAAGCAGCAAACCTTTTATCGGGCATTGGGAGGCGGGGTTGACTTTGGAGAGTCCAGCTATGACACCTTACAACGAGAATTCCAAGAAGAAATCCAGGCAGAATTAACCAATATTCAGTATCTAGGCTGTCTGGAAAATATCTTTACCTACAACGGTCAACCCTGTCACGAAATTATCCAAGTTTACCAATGTGATTTTGTCGATCCGGCGTTTTATCAGCTAGACTCGATTGTTTTTCCAGAAGGCGATCGCAAAGAAAGAGCGCTTTGGCTCGATATTTCACACTTAAAATCGGGTAAGTTGCGGTTGGTACCCGAACAGTTCTTGGAGTATCTGAGTTAGGTGACACTAGGAAGATGCAAGGCTCCAAACATCGAGTAAGCTGATGCACTCCTATGCAAAAAACATAAAGCCTGCATCAGCAGGCTGATGGGGTAGGGGCGTTATGCCGCCCCTATCAAGCGATAAAACGTTAGCGGAACATGCTGCTTACAGAACTCTCTTCATGGATACGCCAGATAGTTTCGCCCAAGATAGTAGAGATTGAAAGCACTGTGAGCTGTTTAAAGCGGTTTTCTTCCGGAACTGGAATTGAATTAGTGACAATCACCTCTTCAAACACCCCACTCGACAAGCGCTGTACGGCGGGTGGTGAAAACACCGCATGGGTGGCACAAGCATACACTTGACGCGCTCCCTCTTCCCTTAAAATCTTCGCGCCTTCAAGCATCGTGCCTGCGGTATCGATCATATCGTCCACCATCACCGCTGTTTTGCCCTTGACATCGCCAATGACATTCATGACTTCTGCGACATTGTGCGCTTGCCGCCGCTTGTCAATGATTGCTAGGGGGGCATCATTCAGCTTTTTGGCAAATGCTCTAGCTCTTGCAACTCCTCCAACGTCTGGCGAAACTACTACCAGATCGGATAGCTGCTTGCTGGCCAAGTAGTCAATGATGACTGGCGAGCCGTAGACATGGTCAAACGGAATGTCAAAGTAGCCTTGAATTTGGGCAGAGTGTAAATCCATTGCCAAAACGCGACTGGCACCCGCCTCGGTAATCAAATTAGCAACTAACTTAGCGGTAATTGATTCGCGCCCCGCCGTCTTGCGATCGGCTCTGGCATAACCATAATAAGGAAGCACTACCGTAATCTGCCGTGCTGATGCTCGACGGCAGGCATCCACCATGATCAGTAATTCCATCAGGTGATTGTTGACAGGTTGGCACGTTGGCTGAATCAGATATACGTCACACCCGCGAATCGATTCTTGTATCTGTATATATAACTCCCCATCTGCGAACCGCTTGCGAACCATCGGTCCTAAGTCCATGCCAAGATAGCGAGCCACTTCTTGTGCAAGTGGTACGTTAGCAGAACCAGCAAACAGTCGGAGTCGATTGTTATCCGCAATCGTCGGCAGCATGGGCTGAAGCGTTAAAGTTGCAGAACGGCTCACAGCAAACCCTCGAAGCTCAATCAATTTCATCGCAATCTTATCATTTCGGCTTATAAACATTTCTCAGAATTTCCTAAAAAATTCGCTGGCGCGAGCGTGCGCCCAAGCGAGCCGAACCAGTGGAGACCACCAGCACCAAGCCATGTATTTAGTAGTAGCAGCACTTAATAATAGTAAAAATACTTACACAAAGGTTTAGGGAATTTTATCTCAGGAGACTTTAGTTTAACAAAATGCAAAGCCAATGTGCGATCGGGCTGAACTTCAGCTGCTTTCCCGGTTAGGTGGCACCGCTTAGACTGGCACGGCACCCAATGCTAATTCGTTAAAAGCGATCGCGTTCAAACTAACAGCCTTAACATTTTTGTAAACTTTGCCTGCGATCGCTGCCGAGCGTTCGACTCGACTGAAAAACTATGCATTGAACATGCAAACTCGCTAGATTGAATCTAGGTCAAAATAATTTAGTAAGACTCCACTTATTTCAGTGACTAGATTTTGGTAGATCGACAAGTATATCGTTTTTTGGCGTCATTGCTTTGCTCAACGAGTAGATAACAAAATCCGCAAGCTATCTGACCTCGCTCTCTGTGAAACAGGGAAATGAATTATCCAAAATCCTATTGCAAATTTGATAAAATTGAATAAAATACCCTTGGTAAATTTTTTTAAAAGCACGCCGTTGGCGACTTGCATCATTCAAGGTACGCTAAGTTGAAGCGAAGCTAGGTTACTAGGTTCGAGATTGAGGCTAAAACTTAGCGTCACCGTCCTGCCTCTTTTTCAGAAAAACTGATTAATATGCCCATGGAAGCACCACTTGCCTCTGGAACTATTCTGCAAAATCGCTACCACTTGATCAATGTTCTCGGTCAAGGCGGCTTTGCTCGGACTTACCTGGCAGAAGATCAAGGGCGATTTAATGAACTTTGTGCCATCAAGGAATTGATTCCTCCAGATACAGGGGAATATGCCCTAGACAAGTCCAAGGAGTTATTCCAACGAGAGGCAACGACTCTTTATCAAATCAAACACCCCCAAGTTCCTCAGTTTAGAGCGAACTTTGAGCAGGACGGACGATTGTTTCTAGTGCAGGACTACGTGGAAGGGAGAACCTACCGGGAACTCCTGGAAGCACGCAAAGCCCAGACAGTGATTCAACCCTCAACTCCCAACCTCTCAGGTGCAGGGGCGACTAGTCCAGGAGTCTTCTCAGAAGCAGAAGTCAAGCAACTCTTGCTACAGCTATTGCCCGTACTGGAATATCTCCACAGTCAAGGCATCATTCATCGAGATATCACGCCCGATAACATTATTCAGCGCAACAGCGATGGTTTGCCAGTACTGATTGACTTTGGAGTTGTTAAGGAACTAGCCACCCGTTTTCAGTCTCCTCAAGGAACAGCGATCGCAACAACAGTCGGGAAAATTGGCTATGCACCCAGCGAGCAAATTCAATCAGGCAGGGCTTACCCCAGCAGTGACCTTTATTCCTTGGCGGTGACGGCTGTAGTGTTGCTGACGGGTAAAGAACCCCGAGAACTGTTTGACGACAACCAGTTGATGTGGCACTGGCGTCAATATGCCAATGTCAGTGACGAATTTGCCAATGTGTTAAACCGAATGTTGGCTCAGCGACCCGATCAACGCTTTCAGTCGGCATCGGAAGTGCTGCAAGCCCTTCGCACTGGCACAGTTGCTCCCCCACCACCAGCCCCAACCCCGCCTCCTGCGTCCACCAGACCCGATCCTAACGTCTCGCAAGTCGCGACAATGGCCGTGGGACGCCGTCCCGATCCAGACGGCCCTAGACGGGGAAGTGACCCTGGAATTCCCGATCCCGCGAGAGAGTCATTTTGGAATAAGCCTTGGGCAGTTGTGGGGATTGGTAGCGCACTCGCCTTACTAGCAGGGCTTGGTTCTTGGGCGATCGTCAGCAGCCTCAATCGACCGGAGGAAACTCCAGTCGCCGAATCACCGACAGAAACAGTTACCGAGAGTCCAACTCCAATCGCTACAGAGACTCCGACACCGAGTCCATCGCCAACACCGAGTCCTTCTCCAACGCCGAGTCCATCGCCGACGCCAACATCGAGTCCTTCTCCAACCCCCACCCCATCACCGACGTCCTTCAGTCAGCGCTTGACAATCCCACCCGGTCAAGCCATCACGAAAACTGGGACATTGAAGGCGAACTCAACCGTTAACTACATTTTCCGGGGTCAACAAGACCAGCAGATCAAAGCCTTTTTTCCTGGCGATCAAGGAGTGTTGATGACCGTACTCGGACCCGATGGTACACCGATTAATCAGCAATCGACACAAGTACAGCAGTGGCAGGGCAAGCTCCCCTATGACGGCGATTACACCATTCAGGTGACTCCCGTTGCTGGTCTGCAACAAAGTAAATACAGTTTAGTGTTGAGTTCGTCTAACGAAGGTCAGCCGTCACCATCACCGTCAGCTGGATATGACATAGAGCGGGTCACTTTAGCACCGGGTGATAGTTTGCAACTTGTCGGTGATACTAGCCCTCAAAAAATTAAGCGCTATGTCGTTAATCTTCAACGCGGGCAGCAGTTGAAACTGGATGTTCCTCAAGCCAACAACGTTAGCTTAGACATCCGCGGTCCTGCCGGTCGGCTGATAGAATCAGGGGTCAAATATTGGCAGGGTCAAGCCCCTCGCAATGGGGAGTATAAAATTGACGTGATTGCCCAACAGCCGCAAAACTTTAGCGTCAATCTCAGCCTCACTGCTGGGAATAGCCCGAATGCTACTGGGAGTAGCCCAAATGCGGCTGAGAATAAACCCAAGAATCCATAAACAGAGCAAAGGGCTAGGTTAGTAGTTGGTCGTTAGGGGGAGAGTGACGTTAACATCTCGATGCAATGTCCATCCATTCTACTTAGCACCAACGACTAACTATCCAATGTTCTGACTCTTTGACGCTAATGCAACTATGCAAATTCAATGCTAAATACCTTACTAATTGCTGGCACTGATACCGATGCAGGCAAAACAGTTTTGACATGCGCTCTAGCCGCTTATTGGCAAACTTACCGTTCGCACGAGAGTTTGGGAATTTTGAAGCCAATTCAGACAGGGACTGGAGACTGCGAACTGTATCAAAAACTGTTTGACCTCCAGCAAACTCCAGAAGAGATAACGCCCTTACAGTTCCAAACTCCTGTAGCCCCACCTGTGGCAGCAGAACGGGAAGGGCGAACGGTGGAGTTAGGACGAGTTTGGCAGGCGTTGAATCGATTACAGCAACAACGCCAGTGGGTGTTAGTGGAAGCCTTGGGAGGGTTAGGTTCACCGGTAACTCACGAGCTGACGGTTGCCGATTTGGCAAGAGATTGGCGGTTGCCAGTAGTGTTGGTTGTACCCGTAAAACTGGGCGCGATCGCACAAACGGTTGCAAATGTGGCTCTAGCCCATTCTTCTAACATCCAGCTCAAGGGTATCGTCCTGAATTGCGTCAGACCTTGTTCGGATGAGGAAATTGCTGATTGGACACCAGTGAAGCTAATTGAGTCTCTCACTAATGTCCCCGTTTTGGGTATCTTACCTCATTTAGCCGATCCCACTGACCTCTCGAAACTCGCTCAAGTGGCGTCAGATTTAGACTTGGAGCGATTAATGTTGCAATAGTAAAAATTGTGCCGGGAACTTGTCATGGACATCAACCCGCATCGCAGTAGTGTACTCAAAGTCATTCGCTTACCCTTGCAAGCTGTCATTTTAGGGCTTTGCCTGGGTAGTGGGGGACTGCTAGCGCAGACACTGCCAATTCCTCGAAACTTGATTAACTTCAATTCCATTGAGGGTGAAGAGTTACTGCTCGAAAGCAAAGCCCGACAGGACTATTTCCCTTTGAGTATTCAGTTTGTCACCCAAAAAAACCAAGCTTACTGCGGAGTTGCGAGTATTGTTATGGTGCTGAATGCCCTGTCCATTCCTGCACCCGAAGCACCTGAGTTTGGAAAGTATCACGTCTTCACCCAAGACAACCTGTTTAATGCAAAAACTCAACAAGTTATTGCCTTAGAGGTTGTTGCTCGTCAGGGTTTAACGTTGGAACAAATAGGCAAACTTTTGGAAGCCTATCCCGTTAAAGCAGACGTTCACTATGCTAGCGATACGACACTAGATGAGTTTCGCTCCCTTGTCGTGCAGAATTTGCAAGAGTCGAGAAATTTTGCGATCGCAAACTACTTGCGTAAAGCCATTGGCCAAGAACGAGGCGGACATATTTCTCCCATCGCCGCCTATAACCAACAAACAGACCGCTTTCTTATCCTCGATGTTTCGAGGTATAAATATCCTCCAGTTTGGGTCAAAGCCGAAGACCTCTGGCGAGCAATGGCAGCAATAGACCCAGTTTCTGGTAAGACGCGGGGATTTGTCTTAGTGAGCGGTCAGTAGGATTGAGAAATCACTTACATAGGAAACTCGGTCAAAAGACAAGTTTCTTTCAATACATTTTTATCCTTAAGTTAAGACATATTAGCCTGACCTTGGGTAGCTGTCATATAGTTGATGAATGCAAAAAACAAAGCCAAGTTTGGGAAGTAATCGCGAGAAAAGCAACACCACTCCTTCTTGCTATTTTTCTGATAAATCAACAAGAGAACTGAGTTATAGCTACGCTTAACATCAACCGATTTAAACTCTGACCAAGGTAACACCCGCTTCCCAGCTAATAATCCTTCTTGGGTGATAGTGAGCTGCCCAAATTTAATAGCATTGCCCTGCTGGTAATTTGCAATTAACGCTGGCAACTGGATTTGTATAAATTGCTCTTCAAGCAATGCTCTCAAGCGGTCTACATTGGCAACATGTTCATCAATTTTTATCTTCCCTAAATTTTGGGTTTCTAGGGTTATTAAATAGTTAAGTATCCCATTCGTGCTGGTGACAGACAATAATAACTTTTTAATGTCCTCATAAAAAATGATTTTTGGTGTTCTTTTCCGACAATCTATAAGTCCTTGTTGATATAGCGATATAACAGGCTTAGTTCCTTTTAATCGTTTGAAGGATCGATAAATAATGTAGATTGACAGGAGAGGTGCTCCCATAAATAGCGCAGGCAAGGAGATAAAAAACACCAATATCCAAGCTATCAACAAGGCTTTAGCCCTGCCTTTATTCCAACCAAATTCTCCCAATACACAACCCAACTGCCCAGAACGGTCAAATTGATTATTACCCATTGATTACAATCCTTTGCTTAGCATTAAGTTAACTTCTTCATTCAACCGTGAACTAATACAAACTTCTCAGGGTTGAGTTTAGCTATTACGCAGAGTGTTACAGAATTTAATACTAATAATGATGGATTTGCACGACATTCATTAATGCCATTTTTTAGCTAGGCTTAGACAACCCGGATGACATTCCGAGCTTTGCAATGCATCTTTAACTCGTGCTATGTGTAAAATTGGAATGCAAAACTTTTTTTCCTAAGTCCGCATTAATCTTCTGATTCGAGGGCATTAGGAATCATATTGTTGAGCAATATAGACTTGGGAGCGGGAGCATGTCATATTTGTTAGCCCTCACCCTAAATCCCTCTCCCCATGGGAGAGGGACTTTGAAATCTTGCTCCCCTTAGGAGTTTGGCAACTATCTTACCAACTTTTAGCGACGGCTAAAGGGAATTAGCATGGGAACCTGTCGGCGATAATCAGCGTAGGTTTTACCGTGAAGGCTTACTAAATCACGCTCTTCAAATTGAATGGCAACCAGAATATATGCGGTTGTAATGAGTGCAAACACTAGATGAGCGGCAGTCATCGTAGGAGTTGCCCAGAAGACAAAGAACCAACCGACATACAAAGGATGACGAACCAGTTTGTAGGGACCAGGAGTCACAAATTTTAGTTGAGTGTACTCCTTGCCACGCAGATAGAGATAAACCTGACGCAACCCAAACAGATCGAAGTGATTAATCAAGAAGGTGGTCCCTAACACTAGCAGCCAGCCAAAGGCAAACAAGGAATAAAGAATATTGCGTCCAATGGGATGTTCGATATTCCAGATCGTGATACCAATTGGCTGCCAGAAATGGAATAACGCAATCAGACAAAGGCTAGAGAATAACACATAGGTGCTGCGTTCAACAGGTTTTGGTATAAATTTTGTCCACCATTCTTTGAATCCTTGCCGTGCCATCACGCTGTGTTGTATGCCAAAGACGCCAAGCAAGGCAACATTGACTAAAACAGCATTTATAAGTGGCATAATTGGAGTTGAGTCAATAGACCTTGGGACAACAAAATTGCCAACAAAGCCAACAGCATATAAGAAGGTGATCGAGGAAATTGCGTAACAAATAACACCGTAGATAAATGCAGCTATCCGACTGATTCTGTTCTGGCTATCCGCCTGAATAGATTGAGGTACCATGTTGCTTCTCCAATCAAGATTGATGATGAATGTAGATGATTAATGAAATAGATCGAAGTGATATTCTTTGCTAGAGTTCTGCGGTAGTTGGATCGATTACAGTTTTGATTTCTGATATCCGATCGGCAGGGAAACCACTTGTTTGTGCGTGCTGCTCGATCAACTTCTCATCGGGAGCGATATAAACGCAATAAAGCTTATCGTTAGTCACGTAGCTTTGTAGCCATTGAATCTGTGTTCCTAGCTGCTGTAAGACATTGCATGACTTCTGAGAAGCCATTTTAAGTTCTTCTTTAGATGAGTGACCAATTCCTTGAATGTTTCGCTCAATCAGATACTTAGGCATTGTTGAATCTCCTGCTAGGTCGGAACTGTTGTTTTGATTCAAAAAACAGTTCCTTTGCTGTTCTGTTATTAGGCTATTTAACAGAGCGTCCGAGAAACGTCCGAGAAGCGTCCGTCCTACATCCAGTTCTCCTAGATATGCATGAGTTACAAATAGCTGTAAGCTTTAGCTAGAGAGGTTGAGGCGTATCAATTGGCAAGATAAGTTTCAGTCAAAATACTGAAGCTACTGCCATTAGGCGCTAGCTATAGATGCTTCATAGAGTTTCGTTGAGGGCTATGACCATTCCACTTTGGGTATTACTAGGATTTGCCGCCTGGACATTAATGACTTTATTCACCACGGTTGGTGTTTATCGCTGGAGCCGTATCTTAACGAAGAGAGCAGCGATCGCTGATTTTGTAGCTGATGAGCCTCATGGGGAAGAGTGGTATCGCCGTGCCATGCGATCGCACGCCAATTGTCTGGAAAACTTGCCTGTTTATACCGCTATTACCGTTGTTATTGTGGCTACAGGTATTCAGAGTTCAGCGATCGATGGATTAGCCATTACACTGCTGATTGCAAGAGTGTTGCAAACAATAACCCATATTGCGTTCAAACAAACTAACACGGTCGTTGGATTTCGATTTGCCTTTTTTCTGACCCAGGTGATTTGTATGCTTGGTATGGGAATCACGGTTGCCCTACAGGCGTGATGGCGAATTCAGCAACCTGATTTGCTAGTCTCGAATAACAACAATGTCAGCTTACTTTGGTCATAAATCTTAATTTTTTACGCGATTCTCTTCGATTAACGCCTCCATCAAATAGAATTTGGTCACACTAAATAGTGCTGTTTTGGCTAGCCGGAAAACGACTGTGCCTCCAAGCCTACAAATAAAGCTACTCGGTGAATTTTGCCTGACGTACTCAGGTAATGCGATCGCAAGTGTGAATTCAGAGCGCTTGCAGGCAATGCTGGCTTATATCCTGTTACATCGAGATGCGCCTCAACCGCGCCAGCAGATAGCAGTTCAACTGTGGCCCGACGCACCCGATACAGAAGCCAAAGCCAATCTGCGGCGCAGACTCCACGAGTTGCGTCAGGTATTGCCAGATGCCGATCGCGTTTTACAAGTTGGGACGAAGACGTTACAGTGGGTGAGCGATGCGCCTTACTCGCTTGACGTAGCAGATTTTGAAATCGCGATCGCAAAATCTAAACAAGCCCAGCAATCGAAAAATCTGAGCGAAGCTCAACAGGCATTAGAGCAGGCTGCCGAACTCTATCCAGGCAAGTTACTGCCTAGTTGCTATGACGATTGGATCGTACCCAAGCGAGAACTGCTGCAACAGCAGGCAATCAACGGCTTGGATAAGTTGGTAACGCTGTTGTCAGAACAGGGAGATAGCCGGACTGCCATTGGCTACGCCCAACGGTTGCTGAGACTAGACCCATTGTATGAAACAGCGTATTGCCATCTGATGCGCTTACACGCCCAAGAAGGCGATCGCGCTAGTGCTTTGCGGGTCTATCATCAGTGCATGACCGTGTTGCGAGAAGAGTTGGGCGTTAATCCCAGTCCAGTCACCTGCAAGCTTTACGAGCAATTGTTGACGATGGAGGACGCCCCAGCTGAATCCACCTGTGTTGCAGCGGCGAAGCCTCTATTTTCTGCAACCACTCTGCCTCAGGTTAAAACTGCCTCATCCTCCCAACCCTCTCATCTGCCCCTGATTGGACGCGAATCTGAATGGGCGATCGTTCAACAGTGGATGAGTGCGTGTCGGAACAAGGCATCATCTGACTTGATACTCATTTTGGGCGAACCGGGTATTGGCAAGACACGCTTGCTCGAAGAATTAGCCCAGCCAATTCGAGATGAGGGCGGTTATGTTCTCTGGGGGCGAGGATTTGAGGCAGAAATGTTGCTTCCCTATGGAGCTTGGGGAGACGCTTTTCGGTCGATTGCAGCCCATGACTTTCTGGCGGAACTCGCGTCCCTTCTGCTCGACACAACATCGTCACCAGGTGCTTTAGATCGAGGGCGGCTGTTCGATACGGCAGTTCAGTTTATCGCAAAACTGGTAGAAAACAATGCTCCTGTTCTGGTGGTATTGGATGACATTCAATGGCTTGACGAAACCTCGATCGCCTTCTTGCACTACGTCGCCCGTCTTTTGAGCAACGTTCCAGTTCTATTTGCCTGTGCTGCCCGAAAACGCGAGTTGGAAGATAATGTCTCCGCTTACAAATTCTGGCAAGCGTTCCACCGCGAACATCGCGTGCGCGTGCTAGAGCTTACCCCCCTCGATCGCACCCATACGGCTGAATTAGCCCATACCCTCGGTACTGAGATTGATGGCGATCGCGTTTTTACTGATAGTGGTGGTAATCCCTTGTTTGCCTTAGAGATTGCGCGGGCACTGTCTCAATCGGATGCTTACTCCGGCAACCTGGAAACCTTGATTCAGGGACGGTTGTTTCAGCTTCACGAAACGGCGCGTGACTTAGTGCCTTGGGCGGCGGCATTGGGACGAAGCTTTAACCCAACAACACTGGCACAGGTAACAGACAGTTCCTTGCCTCGGTTGTTAACCGCGATCGAACAACTCGAACAACACGGTATCATTCGCCCTGGAACGGTGATTAATGGCGAGATGGTTTACGACTTTGCCCATGATATCGTGCGGCAAGTTGCTTACCAGCAACTGTCTGAACCTCGTCGTCGGCTGATTCACCTCCATATTGCTCAAGCCCTCCATGCCTTAACTACATCCGATTCTGCATTGATGAATGATGTGGCACACCATGCCTCCCTCGGCAGCAACCATCCGTTAGCGGCATCCGCCTCGCTACTAGCGGCAGAACGGTGTCTGCGCGTGTTTGCCTATGCGGAAGCCTCGGAATTGGCTCAACGGGGAATTCAGCATTGCCAACACCTAGATATACGCGAACGAGTGCGGCTGAAGTTAGGATTGTTGAAAGCTTATGTCAAAGCTGGAGTAACAAAGGAACGGGCGTCTACACTTCAAACTGAATTGCAACGGTCGATCGCTGAAGCATCGGCGCTAAGGCGTGTCATCAATTAGCTACACATCCCGTACCAGTAGTGAATTCTGGCTGTCAGGCTCGTTCGAGCTTTATAGCCGTAAAAGCCTTGCTCTGACAGCATTCTACATTTAATTGATGACACGCCCTAGGGTTGAAAGATGAAGAAGCCACAGGACTAGAAGCATTAATCGTTCTTAATTACGAACAAGGCAACTTAAGTGAGGTGCAACAGCATTCACTCCATGCAGCAGAACGGGGACGATTGGCGAGTCCCACGACAACGGCATATATGCTGGCGCACACAGGGGCATGTTTGGCTGAAATCGGGCGCGATATTCCTCGTGCAGAAGCGCTATTGTTAGAAGCTCAGTCAATTGGCGATCGCATTGGATTAGAAACGATTGATATTCCGTTTGGGCTGGGTTTCATTCGGCGTCATCAAGGCGAAGTTGAGGAAGCTCGACACCTACTCCGGCAGGGGTGGCAGAAGGCACGGGCGGCACAGGATCATTGGCGAGAATGCACCAGTTTAACCAATCTCGTGATGTTGGAACTAGAAGCAGGGAACCCAAGCGCGGCACTAGATTGTTGCAGCGAACTCATCCATGTCACCGCACAAATGAGCGAAGGTAGCGAAGCGCCCCACGCCGCAGCGTTGGATGCCCTGGTGCGATATCTCATGGGCGAAAAGAACGCGGAAGAGGCTCTAGAGCGATCGCGCCAAACCTTGCACCAGATTGACTCGCCTCGAATGCTGGCATACATTCAAACGGTTGCCGCACGGATGGATTTGCAGCAGGGACGAACGAAAAAGGCGATCGCTCGTGCAGAAGAAGCGTTGGAAGCCGCTCAAATTGTGAACAATCCCAGCGAGATTGCCTTGGCATGGGCAGTGATTATTCAAGCGAGTATTCGTTTAGAGAATCACCAGTGTGCAACGCAGCATGTTGCACAA
>DATNPC010000541.1:0-12605 GCA_036703375.1 Allocoleopsis sp. | reverse complement strand
TGTCCCGTGAAGACAATCTTGCCATTTCCAGACGGACTATCTTCGACAAGTTGAATCAGCTCCTCAATCACCTCGCTACCATAGTCCACTCGGAACCGGTCTAAATCCTTGCGATCGATGAGCGGCAGAAGCTCTAGATTCTGATACGCTTCCCGAAAGGACTCTAATAAGGGGCTAGGCATAGCATGAGATGTTGTGACGGGCTAATTACTGATATCATGACGCAGCTTGTCACTTCTAGTAGCGTCGGTACACAAATATATCGGTTTTCAAATGAGCCATCGTAGGAGCAAGGCATACCTTGCCCCTACCGTGTGGTGTGGTCTATGTAATTTCTGCTGTTGCCGCTCAAAACATCAATAAAATCAGTCAGCTACAGGCGCAAGCCACAACGCTAAATTACGCACATAAGTTTTAATATCTGCAAGCGCTTGTGAATTTTCCTTCATCCCGGTGCCAGGAAGTTCTTCAACAAAACTCGGGCAGCCTTGTTCTATATCCCAGTTGTAGTCCACAAAATGATGAAACGTTGATTGAGCAACTACTCGTCCTAGCTGATTGCCCTGTTCGTCTTGAGTACTCTCAACGGCAACAACCAGGTTAAAAGGACGGCTTGAAACTAAGCTTTTCCCCCTAGCAATTACCCGTGCGTGCTTGTCTTCTGGGGACACGCCCACCGCTCCCTCATGAGGATGTGCTGGGAATAATTCAATTCGTCCAGATGGCGAATTAGGATTTTTGAGGAGTTCGTGCAACGGTTCAATTGGGGTAATGACTTGATAGTCGCCGTTGCGTCCGGAATGATAGTTCGGCCAGGAAATGGTTTTGGTGTAAATATCATCAATGCAGCGTTCGTCTTCATCGGGATGTTGCTGCTTCGATTGGAAATAGTGTAGTGCGCCAAGGCTTCCCAAACCACACATACACACACCCATATCCTGATGATCGCGAGTTGTAAAAATCCCCTTACCTTGTTGATGAAAAGCCGTAATTCCTGCACAGTCTTTTTGGCTCAATCCGCCCCCAGTATCCAAGGCAAATAACCAGAGTTCATCAAAATCTGACTTGCTCAGGGAACTCAATACTGGGTCATTGCCATCAGTATCTTCTTCGCGATCGCGTTTTGTCACCTCAAACAGCTTATTCCCATCCTCATCTTTGAGGGATGCCAGATAGTCGCTTAACAGCGAGAAGCGCGCAATACTCCAGTCATCTTCCGTGGTTGGAATCGTTGTCTGCAAGAGAATGCGGATAGGTTTTGACATTGTTGGTTTACAGAGTTTAGAGGTTAAAGATTGGAGCAATAGCTCGATTAGGGAGTTGTTGAAACTTGGCGTTTAACGGATGCGCCGATCAGTAAAATTGCTAAAACCAACATCATTATCCCAGCGACCCCATAAGTCACTCCCAATCCAAGTTGTTGGGCAACTGGTTGACTAAAAATAGGCGAACAAAATTGTCCGAGGAACATGCAAGTGGTTAATCCTCCCAATACTCGACCTCTAGCAGCAGGAGGAGTTTTGGCATTCAGCCAAACATTCATATTCGGCAGCAAAAGACCTAGCCCTAGCCCCGCAATAATTAAGCCTAAAATCACTAAAGCATAATTTCGGGCTAAGAAAATTGTGACATATCCCAGACCCAGGAGCAGATAGAGAACAATCAGAACGCCAGTAAAACTAAGGCGGGTTTTGATACTGCCATAACGCATGGAAATGACTGCACTAGCTAAAGTGGAAGCTGCGATCGCGATTCCCGCTTGAATACCACTGGCTTGACCCAAACTCTGCAAGTAAAACGGCAGTTGTACCGGAATCATGTAAAACACCACCATGGTCAAAAAGGTGAGCGCGTAAATAAAACTAATGATTCCTACAGGAAGTCTGACATCTGAATCGTCTACTAAACCTGAAGTCTGTTCTAATTCAATCTTGGGTTCGGTTAAACAGAAAATGACTAGGGGTAAAACAATGAACGCTAACAGATAAATTGAGAAGGGAACGCGCCAGCCAATATCGGCTAAAAAGCCACCTAAGGTCAGAAAGACTACTCCTCCATACCCCATGAAAGCCGCTTGAATTCCCATTACTTGATTGCGCTTGGGGCCCAGGTAGTAATCAGCAATTAGGGCAATGGAAGTTGTCATAATTGCGCCGACGGCCAACCCCAAAAAAGCTCGCCCCATGAGCAAGCCAGTGAGAGTGCTAAGAACCAAGCCGGAACCGCCAGCTATCCCATACAGAATTACTGCGCCTATTAACAGTGGTTTACGCCCAAAGCGATCGATGATGATTCCTGCAAAAGGCGAACCGATAGCCGTAAACAGTCCCGGCAGAGTTAACATCAGCTTGACCCAAAACTCTGAATTCGGCTCAGCTTGAAAAAATTGCTGGATTTGCGGCAAAGCTGGTGAAATAGTTGCACCTGCCATAACGGTCATACTGCTAGTTAGCAGCAATGTTATGAGTTTGAGCATGGGAATTAAGCTACCTTAACTTGAAGGCAATTAACTATTATTTGCGCTGCAAATGTTTCATTTACTGTTGTTTGAGCTTGAACCTTTCACCCCAGCGATCGCATAAAATTTGTGCCAATCCTGACTCACACTTTTCTCAGACCTTCAACTCGCTTGAAGCTCCAAAAATGGATAGTCGGTATACCCCTTCTCGTCCGGTGCGTAGAAGGTTTTCGGGTCAGGTTCGTTTAAAGGAGCATTCAGTTCAAAGCGTTTGGGTAAGTCCGGATTAGCTAGAAATAACTTGCCAAACGAGACTAAATCTGCATCTCCAGATGCCAAAATAGTATTTCCTTTCTCTAGGTCATAGCCCCCGTTAGTAATCAAAGTACCTTTGAAAATCGGGCGAAATAAAGGAGTGACAGGATGAAGGACATCGCGGGTAGCTAAATCGATATCATTGGGTTCCATCAAGTGGAGATAGGCAAGATTAAAGTGATTGAGCGCGTCAATCACATAGCTAAACGTTGCTTTTGGGTCTGAATCGTACATCCCATAGAACGTATTGCTGGGACTAAGTTTGATGCCGACTCGATCGCCTCCCCAGACACTCGCCACAGCTTCGACGACTTCTAGGAGAAATCGCGATCGATTCTCCACTGAACCCCCATATTCGTCAGCACGCTGGTTAGAGCCATCTTGTAAGAATTGATCGATCAGGTAGCCGAATGCACCATGCAGTTCGACGCCATCAAATCCAGCAGATAGAGCATTCTCCGCCCCTTTACGAAACTGCTCGACAATCTCTGAAATTTCATCAGTTTCCAAGGCGCGAGGGGTTTCTAACGTGCGTTTTCCTTCAGGAGTGTGGAGCGAACCGACAGCTGCGATTGCACTTGGCGCGACAGGCAGTTCTCCACCTAATAACAAAGGGTGCGAGATGCGCCCACTATGCCACAGTTGTAGGAAAATCCGCCCTCCGCGATCGTGTACGGCTTCCGTTATCTTCTGCCATCCTGCCACCTGTTCTAGGGAGTAAATCCCCGGACAGTTCATATAGCCGTAACTTAGGGGTGAAACCATCGCGCATTCTGTAACAATCAGCCCTGCCGATGCCCGTTGAGCGTAGTAAGTCGCCATAAGGGGTTGTGGGATAGTGCCAATTGCCCGCAAACGGGTCATTGGTGCCATCACCATGCGATTGGGTAGGGTGTAAGGGCCAAGCTTGATAGGTGAGAAAAGATTGACATTTGCGCTCACTGATTTAATCTCCTTACTGTGTTGTAAGCATCCTTAGTCAGCAATTGTGCGAGCATCAGCTCATGAAGATTAGGAACGTGGAAGCATTTGAGCGAGCTGCTTTTCGACTGCCTTGGGATCGCGACGCAATTGTACCGCCATCGCTGTCGCCTGTTCGCCGGGATAAACTTCCTCAATTCCATCGATAACCGCCTGCAATGCGGAGGTGGCTACCTCAGTTGGAGACACCTTGGGAGGAGGATAATCCTTGCTCATTTTGGTGTCCACCGTTCCTGGCATCACGGCAACGACTAGAGTCCCCTGTGCGGCCAGTTCAGCCCGCACACCTTGAGTGAGTGACAGTGCAGCCGCTTTTGCAGCGCTGTATGAACCGTTAAAGGGGATATTGACGAGAGCTAACATCGACAGCATATTAATGATCGCGCCACCGCCATTGCTCTTGAGGATGGGGGCAAAGGCACGACACATGGCTAGGGTGCCGAAATAATTGACTTCCATCTCAGTTCTGGCACGGCTGAGATCGGGTGAAGCGATCAGTCCTTGATTGAACCCCACGCCAGCATTATTAATCAGCAGGTTGACATCTTGGCACTGTCTCGCCGCATCCGCAACTGATTGTTCATCGGTGATATCCAGTGAGATGGGAACAATCCGTTCTGGATCGAGAGAAACTAGATCGGCGACGGCTTCAGCTTTACGAGCACAAGCATAAATCTTCGCTGCTCCCAACTTGCGTAATGCCTCGACGTACTCCTTGCCAATTCCTCCATTAGCACCCGTTACGAGTGCGATCGCACTTTCAATTTTCATCAGTTTCCTCCTGTTATGGATACTTCTGCACTAGTTCGTTTCCATCGATAGCGCTTCTACCATTTGGGTTTAGACCGATCGGAGTTGAAGTTCTGAAACTACTTAGGGTGATACTTGGATGCGATCGCATTCTGCTGTTCCAACAACATCCAACATCTAAAATCCCAAATGGTACGAGCTATTCTCTAGGCCTGTAACTTCGCTACAATCGTCGCCAACTTACTGCCAAGCCCTTCAACCGTTTCCTGTTGTTTTGGGTCTTTGAGTTTGCCATCCGCATCAAATGCTTCATAGGCCTTGGAAATTGCTTGCTGATCTGGCAGCACCAACACACCAATACCACTGAGAATTGTTCGCACATGAGTTAAACCCCGCAAACCCCCCAGCCCTCCCGGTGAAGCACTCATCAGGACTGCCACTTTATCTCGAAAGCAGCTAAGCGCAAACGGGTGCTCTTCTGGTAAGGGGCGAGATGCCCAATCGATCGCATTTTTGAGCAGAGGTGTAATTGAGCCGTTGTACTCGGGTGAAGCAATCAAAAACCCTCGATGTGCCATCATCAATTCCTTGAACTTCAGGACATTTTCTGGTAATCCTTCTTTGGCTTCCAGATCTTGGTCAAACAGTGGCATCGGCAAATCGCGCAAATCTACATAGGTAACTTCTGCGCCTGCTGCTTTAGCTCCCTCTGCGGCAATCTTCACTAGTGTCTTGTTAAAGGACGCTTCGCGAGCACTACCAGCAAAAGCAAGAATTTTAGCTGTATTTAGCATGTTTACTCCTGAAAATGATGCTGGAGAACAGCTTACCTAACTCGCAAATAATTGTTTACCTGCCAAGGCAGCAGTAACTCGCGCTACATTCGCCCCATGGAGATGTCTGTTAAGGAATCAGGACAATTTTGCCGTAAGCACCGGATTTCATCACCGCTTCATGGGCGCGTGGTGCTTCAGTCAGAGGTATTTCCTGACCGACAATTGGACGTAACGTTCCATTTTCCAAACCAGCAACCAGTGCGGCATGAATACTGGATAGTTCTTGCTCGGAAGCATTCATGAGAATCATGCCAAGAATACTCGCATCACGGCTCATTGCATCGCGAGGATTAATTTCAATAGTCCCTCGATTGCCAATAACGACAACTCGACCCCCTTGGGCTAAAATTCCCAAGTCTTTGCCTAAGTTAACGTTGGCCAGCATCTCCAAAATCGCATCCACACCCCGCCCATTGGTCAGAGCAACAACGTCTTCCAGATAACCGGACTCGTGATGATCGAGAACGTGATGAGCGCCCTGTTCCGTTACTAAGCGTTGTCCCTGCTCAGAGCTAGCCGTACCGATAACCGTCATGCCAGCCGCACGCGCTAGTTGCACGGCGGCTATCCCCACACCACCACTGGCTCCATGCACCAATACCACTTCTCCCGGCACTGCCTTGGCACGCACAAAAAGAGCGCGATAAGCAGTGGCATAGGGAACGTTAACCGCAGCCCCTTGAGCATAGGAGATATGCTGCGGTAGTGGATGTACCTGGGACTCATTGCAAAGTACTTTTTCCGCATAGGTGCCACTCAGCGAGCTGGAAGTGTAAATGCGATCGCCTACTGCAACACGACTCACCCCCTCACCTACAGATTCCACAACTCCAGCCGCATCCATCCCAGGAGTGTAAGGCAATGCCAGCTTGGGATTGGAGCCTGAGCGAATATAGGTATCAACGGGATTAACACCAATGGCGTACACTTGCACGACTACCTGTCCGGCACTGGGTTTGGGGTCTGGCACTTCCTCCAGCCGCATGACCTCTGGCTTTCCAAATTCATGAACTCGAATGGCTTTCATAGCTTGCCTTTGCACGCATACCTACTTGTTTTGGCAAAGCTGATATATTGAATGCGATCGCAGTTGGTGAGCGCGACAATTTCAGCCGATATCAGCTTGCGCTTTGAGGAGAACTTCGGTTGAGGAGAGCTTCAAGCCTGAGTTTCTGCTAGGGAAGCACCTGGGAGAAAGCTTGCCATATACTTCTCCACGCCTTTGGGGTCAAGTAGCAATTGAGCCGCTACCTCAGTAGCCTGCTGTCCTGGGTAGACATCCTCAACTTCATCGAGCACAGCTTGCAACGCTACTTTGGCCACTTCAGCCGGAGAAACTTTTGGCTCGGGCCAGTCCTTCGCTAAGTCTGTGTCAACTGTTCCGGGCATGACAGCAATCACCAGAGTTCCCTGCGATGTCAGTTCCGCTCGTACACCTTGCGTCATGGACAACGTGGCCGCTTTGGAGGCACTATAAGTTCCACTAAACGGTAAATGGGCACGCGCCAGAAGTGACACCATGTTCACGATCGCTCCACCGCCATTTTTCTTGAGAATCGGTGCAAATGCTCGGCACATGGATAACATACCAAAATAATTGACCTCCATCTCAGCGCGTGCAGCGTCAAGATTGGGAGCAGCGATTGTCCCTTGATTCAGCGATGTCCCGGCATTGTTAATTAGCAGATTGACATCTTTGCACTGTTGTGCAGCCGAATTAACGGATTGTTCGTCTGTTACATCGAGTTGAATGGCAACAATTTTATCCGGATCGAGAGAGACGAGTGTGGCAACTTTTTCAGGATTGCGGGCACAGACATAAATTTTGGCAACTTCTGCCGTTCGCAATGCATCAACGAATTGCCTACCAATGCCGCCGTTAGCACCCGTCACTAGCGCTACTGAGTCTTTGATTCGCATTTGCCTGACTCCTGATTCAAAAACTGGTCATGTTTTTTAGGTCGCGATCGCACCTTCAAGGTCGTTTTGAGAGGTACTATGGCAGCTTTTGTCCAGTTTGGACAGATATTAAGTTAGAAACAAGATTTAGATGAGTTCCAGGTGATGAGCACATCCCCTATAGGTATGTATGATGGCGAATGTATAGATGTTTTTGCAACTAGGCACCTAAAAGTGCTGTACATACCAAATGGTGCGTAACGTTCCTGACCCTGAAATTTTCCAGGCCAATTGTCCCATTCAACAGGTATTCGACACGATCGCTGATAAGTGGAGCGTTATTGTGATTTACGCTCTTTCCCAGCAAGAGCGTCGGCGCTATAGCGAACTTCAGCGAATTATCGGTGGGATATCGCAAAAAATGCTGACACAAACATTACGGAAGTTAGAACGTGACGGGATAGTGGAGCGTCAAGTCTATCCGGTTGTACCACCAAGGGTTGAGTATGCTTTAACGCCTTTAGGTCAAACGCTCACTGAATTGTTAAAAGCTTTTTGCCAATGGGCGAAGGTTCACGGGGATGAGATAGAAGCTGCCCGCTTACAGTATGACGAGAAAAGCGGCAGTAATAATAGCTAGAGCGCCGGTTCAGTATAAATCTTTGACATAAAACGAAAGATATGGAGTAGGGGCAATCCCCCCGTGGTTGACCCCACTGGAGTCACGCCAGTAGGAAGGGTTAAGGCTGCCCCTAGCCCACCGAACGTTCCAATTTGAAAACCGCTATATACTGAAGGTTCTAAGTTGCAGCAGCCTGAACTTCTTGATTAATTAGCTCTCGAAACTGAATCACATCTTGGCGAGGGTCGGCATGGCTGACTTGAACATCTAAGCGATCGCCTAATCTCACCGAGCGCCTAAAACGCATTGCCAACTCCAGGCCTAAATCCTCTAAGAGAATCAGCGCGAGATTTTCATTTTCTCGCAGCCAGCGCAGGACTAAGGCTTGCCACACGCTATCAGCATTTCGCCGCAAATATTCCAAACCCCAATACCGATTGGTCTGACGTTCGACAAGAGTTGCCTCTTGAGCCGATGTGGTAACGCTCAGCATTACCTCTTGCAATTGTGAGCTGGAAAAGGGTAACTGCTCGCCCCGTAAATGCGCTTTGATCTGAAAATGAGTTAATAAGTCGGTGTAGCGTCGGATGGGCGAGGTCACCTGCGTATAGGTTTCTAGTCCTAACCCTGCATGTCGCACGGGAGTAATACTCATTTCACTGCGAGGCATGCAGCGACGCATGGCACAGAACCGGACGGGGCCTGCGGGGAGTAGCATCAGTTCTTCCTCGGAGGGAAGTTCTGGCTGAGGCTGTCCGCGAAATGGTAAGGGAATTTGATGGGTTTGACCGTATTGTCCTGCCACTTCCCCTGCCAGAATCATCATTTCTGCGACCAACTGCCGTGCGCGCGAGTCGTCTAAGACCTCGATCACAATTTCGTCGTCGTTGCGGACTTTGATCACCGACTCTGGCATGTGGATGCTAATGGCACCTTGAGACCGACGCCACTCTTCCCGTCGTAGCGCCCATGTTGCGATCGCATCAATTTCCGGTTCCGCTCGTATTCCCAACTGCAACATCTCATCGACATCTTCGTAGGTCAGGCGGTAGGTGGGTTTAATCAGACTAGCGTGAATTTCATAGTCTTGGACGTTTCCGGTCTCATCCAAAATGACAGCAAAACTCAGGGCTGGACAGACTTTCCCCTCAACCAAACTCATCGGCCCTGTTGCCAGTGCCGAGGGGAACATGGGAATCATCCCCGTCGGCAGGTATAACGTCGTGCTGCGCCGCCGTGCTTCCACATCCAGCTCATCCCCTGGTCTGACCAAGCGTGTCGGGTCAGCAATATGAATCCAGAGACGCTCCCTCCCATCGTCCAAGACTTCTAAGCTCAATCCATCGTCGATTTCTTGAGTACTTTCGTCGTCAATGGTATAGACCTTCAAACGAGTTAAATCCAGACGGTTGGTGTCTGGGTCGGGAGGCGGAGAAATCAGGCAATGCTGCGCCACTTCGAGAACCTCCCGACGAAAGTGAATAGGAATTTGACTGCGTCGTAAAAACAAATTTTCATGCGGACTCCACAAACCCAGTTCTACCAATAGCTCAAAGGCTGCTTGAGGAGTTTGAGGACGTCCTAAAGTCGCGAGAAGGTCTTGAGCCGGACGAGAGGCGTTCTCTGGATAGAGGACGAGCCGTTCTAGCAGATCGATGCGAGAGCGATCGCTATCCTGCCACTCTACCGCCTCCCCAGCAATGCCTCGCTGTACGCGGGTTAAAAATTCTTGTTGTTCCCGCAACTTTGATTCTTCTGCTAGCCGTTGATGTTTAATTTCAGCGACGACAGTAGCGGGGCGAGGTTCGTAGCCGTCTCCCTTCTGTTTGAAGTAAATCTTGTCCTCTGACAGCAGGCAGTAAGCGGCATAGCATAAGACTGGGCTGCGATCGGAGAACAAAAGCTGTGCCATTTGGGCGCAGGTTACAACTTCCCCATCTTCGACCAGTATTTCCCACGCTACTTCAAGACTGGAAGGGTCAAGATAAGGCTGTACTTCTTTAAGAAAGTTGGGGATTTCTGATGGCTTAAAGGTGCAACCCGTCACTTCATACGTGACTTGCCGGGGATGCAGGACATGAGCTTGACCGCGCTCGTCTATGACAACCCAGTGCTTTTTGCCTTCTGGGCGGTCTGCTGTTGCGAGGCGGCGCTCGCCTTGGACGCGAAATTCGATTAGTGTTCCCTTTTCCACCAGTTTCGCTAACCCCGGTAGCGTTTACTTAACAACCTAAAACTATTCCCAGTCTATCGAGTCATACGGCAATGGCAAAACCAGCGGACGGGTATCGAAGTCCGAAAGACTGGAAATTCGCGACCTCGTTGACGCCGCCGCTCTTGCTGGGTTGCGGCTTATTGATACAGCCTTGATGCTTAGCCTTCCTTGTTAATGAAAGGTAACAAAGCCACAAGGCGAGCGCGCTTAATCGCTTGAGTCAGGTCTCGTTGTTGCTTTGCGGTCAACCCCGTGATGCGGCGCGGTAGAATCTTGCCCCGCTCGGTAATGAACTTGCGTAGCAAGTCGATATCTTTGTAGTCGATGGGGTCTTCAGGTTTGATGGGGGAAAGGCGTTTGCGAAAGTAGGCCATGAGACGTTGTTTAGTGGGTGATTGTTCGTTCAGTTACGGTTTTTAGGGGGAGTTTTGTCGGTCATAAGCCCTGAGTTTAGTTTTGGCTAGCTCCAAAAGCTATGACTGATGACAAAAGCTACTTAATCTCTTTGTGTACGGTATGTTTGTTGCAGTGAGTACAGAACTTCTTGAGTTCTAAACGAGCCGTCGTATTCCGGCGGTTCTTCATGGTCGTGTAACGAGACACACCGTTCGAGCGCTTGTCGGGGTTGGTGCGACACTCAGTACACTCCAAGGTGATAATAATGCGAACACCTTTCTTAGCTGCCATAGTACTTTTTCTATGAAATCAAACAGTTAGTCGAAATTACACACAAATTTCTATTTTTGCACGCGCCGTCTCACTTGAGCAAACCATTTTTTCAGACGCAGATCTAGGGAGTAACCCCGACGGGTCTGAATGACTATCGTTTGGGCAATGCGATCGTGAAATGCTTGCTGAATCTCCGAATCGGCATAGGCCACGCCACAATCTGCTGCCAAGGGAGCAGTTAAGACCAATAACGAGATGCCATTAGCCAAGCCAATGTTCAGACCGATCGCGGCTAAGAGGGCGCAAAATCCAAGAATTCCTTCCCGTTTTGCTAATGTTAGTTGATCGGGAGTTTTGCCGGATTTTGCATCTAGAACTTTGATATCGAGCGCCCAGCGTCCCAGAGTTTGTCCCTGATTTTGGGATACCACCAACACCCTTAAGCCCATCCAGAGTAGGAGAAAAATTAATGATTGCAGGAGAAAATTGCCTCCAGCAATGGCGCTGACTAGCCAAACTCCGAAAAAATCGATGGCGAACGCTGCCGCCCGTCGCTCAAACGGCACCTTGGGAAAGCGTCTGTAAACGGGTTCTCGATTCATGAAAAACCTAGAGTGCGGGCAGCCTATTTACATATTATCTCTGACAAAAATCGACACTGGAGGCGAAACACTGGACAACCGAGATTTTTTCCGGCAATTGCGATCGAGCTGAATGCCGAGGAGTGTCAAACTATCTAGAGTAGTGAAATCTGGGTTAATGGCAATGCTGCCAGTGCAAGACGCCGAGTCAATCATTCTCGATTTAGTGCAACCGTTAGACGGGGAACTTGATAGCGAGGTTGTAGACTTATCGACTGCCAGGGGTCGTATTCTCGCTGCCTCTGTGACCAGTCAATTGGATTTTCCCCATTGGGATAATTCTGCAATGGATGGGTATGCCGTGTGCTACACGGATGTGAAATCTTGTAGTGCCGAGCAGGCTGTGGTTTTGGATATTGTTGAAGAAATTCCTGCGGGAAAACAGCCTAAACGCTCGATCCAATCCGGTCAAGCCGCCCGGATTCTAACAGGTGCCGTGATGCCGCCAGGTGCTGACACGGTTGTGATGCAGGAGAGAACTCGACGGGAAGGCGATCTCGTTTTCATCTTAGAGGCACCGAAACCGCAGGCGTTTGTCCGTCATCGAGCCTCTTTTTATCAGGCGGGAATGCCATTGCTCCAGCCTGGGATCGCGATCGGAGCGCCAGAACTTGCCGTATTAGCCGCCGCTCAATGTACCCAATTGCGAGTGTATCGGCGTCCGCGCGTGGCAATTTTCTCGACCGGAGATGAACTCATTACACCCGAGTGCCCTTTGCAACCCGGTCAGATTGTTGATTCCAATCAATACGCCCTTGCTGCTTTTGTCGCTCAGATGGGTGGCGTGCCTGTGTCACTCGGGATAGTTCGCGATGAACCCGAGTTACTCAAGGAGGCGATTGTCAACGCCATCAGTTCAGCCGACATCGTGCTGTCTACAGGTGGCGTCTCGGTAGGGGATTATGATTATGTCGAACAACTCTTGGCTGAGTTAGGTGCTGAAATGCACATCCGTGCTGTTGCGATCAAACCCGGTAAACCTCTAACAGTTGCCACCTTTCCTCCCGCCGCTAAACCTGGACAGAAGGGGGCGGGGCGTCCAATTTTATATTTTGGTCTGCCAGGGAATCCAGTTTCAGCCTTAGTCTGCTGTTGGCGGTTTGTCCAACCCGTGCTGAAAAAGCTCTCTGGCTTGCCTCAAGAGGTCTGGGAACCGAGGTTTGTGCAGGCACGAGCGTGCGATGAACTCCGTTCGGATGGACGCCGCGAAACGTACCTC
>DATNPC010000540.1:0-3170 GCA_036703375.1 Allocoleopsis sp. | reverse complement strand
AATGATGAAGAAAAAGAATGGATGCAGCCGCTACTCGAATTGCGTAACGAATTAGATGTAGAAGACGATCTAGATCGTCGAGATTTTCGCCGAAGACAAGGACAGGTTCAACTCTATGAGCGCAATATTGCTGAAAAAGATACTAAAGAGGTAATTAATATTCCAGGACCATATCTGAGAACATGGCGTGAATATTGGCTACGGCGAGTTTTAGAAATTCAGTTCAAAGTTCGTGCATCCGCTCCTAAAGAATTAAAAAATATTGAGTTAATTAGTCCTGAAGAGCTTAGGGAAATTCGCCGTATTTGGCTGGAAGAGTTTCACGAATTCGATGATTCTTTACCTAGAATTTACAATGAAATTACCGGTGAGATTTTTCAAGATACTCGTTCCGGTGCTGGCAATAATCTATTGGGAATAGATGAGTGGCAGATATTGGCAGAAATTTGTGATGATCCAATGCATTTAGAACTCATGACTCGATTGTTAGACACAGAGCGACAGTATCTAACAATGTCTCGTAGAGTAGGCTTATATGATGCATTAGAGAAGTGTTTTGAAACCAGTTCTCATTCTGAAAGTGAAGCTATAGAAAAAGCCGTTAATCAAAGACAGCTAAAAAAGGCTGCATCTGAAGGGGATGTTGAAACGGTTAAGCAGTTCATCTCTTGGGCAAATATAAAATTCAAATCGGACAAATAGATGCTATTTTTTGATTATCTGTAGATGTGGCTATCTTTCATAAATCTTCATCATTAATTAATAGATCTAAGGCACTACTGTAAAGTGGAAGATGTTCAACTTCTATGCCAATTTCTTTATTAATTATAATGTCCAGTAGTGCAGAACCATCAATTAGTATTACGGGAACAGCACCAGGTTGAAACGATACCTCTTGTGCGTTTGGAGTGAAAGTAGAAGTTGTAAAGAGGTAACCTTGCTCATACTTACCTTGTATTGCGCCCCTAAACCGATCAACTTCTGGTCGCCCAACTGAACTCTTCCAATGCTTTGATTGAAATGCTGCTCGAAGCTCAGCCAGTCCAACCTTCAATTTTCCATATCCATCAATCCCACCATCTTTACTCTTACGAGTGACATGAACTTCTTGAAAACCATAAGCTTCTAAAACTTTCTTGCTAAATAATTCAAACCCACGAGGATCTAAATCTTTTATTTGCTGCAACAATCTATCTCGGAAATCATTTAAATAAGCCTCATGTAGAGAATAAAGGTCTCTTTTTACATTGTTCTCTTTAACTAAAGCAGAAGCAGTTTCTGTCGTAGGAGGAAATTGAAGTAAATCCTTAATCCAATATGTTCTTTCTTCAGGAAAGTGAATGAAATATTTAATTGATGCTGAGTCATCAATTTCAACATTTTCACAATGCCTTCTAATTGCCCTAGTAACAATAGTCAAAGGTTTGTCAGAGTTAAAGTGATATAGGTTGTTTTCAATAATGCAGTTATATATTTCTCTAACAGTCATTGCTCTACCAGTCATCCTAAGAGCCTCGATAACTGCTGTTGGAATGTTCCTTTCAGGCATCTTGCCTTTTCCATAGAGAAGTCTGTTTTTAAACATAACCCTCTTGATACTCAAAAGCCAACAAGATGATTTTCAAAGAACTGATATTACAGAATTTCGGCCCCTATCGAGGTCAACACACCATCAACCTCACCCCTCTCAGCAACGAGCAACCCATCATCTTGTTTGGTGGCATGAACGGTCATGGCAAAACTACCCTGATCGATGCCATCCGTCTAGCACTCTACGGAAAACGCGCTCAATGCTCTACCCGTGGCAACCTATCCTACAGCGACTTCCTGACTCAGTGCGTCAACCGTCAAACCGACGACGAACCCACAAGCATTGAATTGACATTCCAGCAAACCCTCAACAACGCACCCCAACCGACTGAATTTCGCATCCATCGTACTTGGACTCGAAAACCCAAAACCGGACAGGACACGCTGACAATCTCTATAGATGGCGTACCCGATGCCGCCCTTACCAAAGCCTGGGACGAACGAATTGAAGACTTACTGCCCCTCGGCATCTCCAACTTATTCCTGTTTGACGGCGAACAAGTCAAAGAACTGGCAGAGCAAGATAAACTCCCTCCCCTCGTCATGGGGGCGATTTCCTCACTCCTCGGCTTAGAATTACCCGATCGCCTTTCTACCGACTTAGATATTCTCATTGCCCGCAAACGCAAGGCAAGTGCTAACGATCGCGATCGGCAAAAACTCGAAGCCATCGAACAACAACTGGCAACCCTCAACCAAGAAAAGCGAACCGCCAAGAAAAAACTCGCCGCCCTTCAACCCCGCCTCGAAGCTGCCCAAGAGACACTCAACCAAGCCGAAACAGCCTTTCTCACCAAAGGGGGCAAAATTGCTGCCGAACAAACTCAACACGAAACTCAACTGCAACACCTACAGGAAGACGCAACCAACCACCGTCAAGCCTTGCGCGATTTGGCGGCCGAAATCCTGCCCCTAGCGATGATTCAACCCTTGCTTCAGCAAGCCCAATCCCAAGCTCACCAGGAAGTGCAGCACCAACAGCAAGAAGCTGCCCGCGAACAGATACAATCTCACGATCGCCGTCTCTTAGAATACCTCTCCTCGCTCAAGCTCAAACCAACCCAATTCAAACAGATTCAAGCCTTCTTAGATGAAGAGCAACAAGCCCTTGCCCAATCTCAGATTGAGACGTGGTTAGGTGCTAATGCCGAGGATGTCCAGCAGCTTACCAGTCTGTTGGCCTATGGATTACCCAACCCTATCCAACAAGCCAGGGAACGAGTTCAGAACTTGCTCGATTGCCAAGGCGAGATTGATGCCACCGAACGCTATCTCGCCACCGCCGCATCCCCCGAAGCATACGCCAAACTCAAACACCAGTTTCAGCAAGCCCAAGCTGAAGTCATTCGTCTCTCAACTGACTGCGAACAAGCACGGCGAGAATTAGAGCAAATCCAACAAGCGATCGCGCGAACCAAGCAAGAACTCGTAACCTATAGTACAGAAGCGATCGCGCAACAGACCACCGAACACATTCTCAAAGCCGCAGCCAAAGCCCAAGAAACCCTAAAAGAGTTCAAAAAACGCCTCAAACTCCGAAAACTCAACCAACTCGAAACCCTAGTTACCGAGTGCTTCCT
>DATNPC010000539.1:0-3081 GCA_036703375.1 Allocoleopsis sp. | reverse complement strand
AGATGGTGATGTTATGTGAAGCGACCACCTGCACAGGAGAGCCAATAACAGCAGAAACTTTACAAAAGCAAAAGTACCCTTCCGGGGTACTGTGACTCTTCATTCAGCTTTGCCACTATAGCAGACATAAGGTTTCGTCATCCGTCACTCATTTCTCTAATTTTAGGAGGTGCTTTATGGAGTCAGAGCAACCCATTGAACTTTCCCTGGAACAGAAATTCATTCTCAGGTCTTTTGAAGAGCAGATCAAGAATATCAGCCTTGAACAAGCTAAAGTTCTCCTTGCTGAGCTACATAGACAGTTATTGCTACGGGAAACTTACTTCAAGTATTTCATCAAGCAAAGTTTGCTCCCCGATTTTCCCCAAGATTAACTCACTCAAGTATCCGGAGCTAGCCAATAAAGTTCCGAAATAAACAAAACAGCTAAGTCCTGAAAGACAGAAGGTGTAGGACTCAAAGAGTCACCAGTTATACCAGTTGGCTTTTTCAATGTCACATTTCACACTCCTCAGCTCACTGAATTTAAGGGAGGAGTCATTAGAGGCTATGTGTCAAACTCAAACCAATTGGTATTAGAGGCACAAAACGATACAACATATCGGTTGCCAACATGCAGTCCGTCTCCCAGGGCTCTCCACCATAAACAGAATCAAGGAGTTTTCCATGCAGCGACAAATGTGCTGGTTATCTCAGTTTGGTCAGGATGGGCAGAAAATTTTACACTTACGGACTGCCCTCCAAGAACCCTGGCGACCCTACACAGCCTTTCCGCAATTTTCTGTCCCAGATTACCGGATACCGAGAGGTTCTAAAGGTTGGGCAACCTATCAAAAGTTACTTCAATCTGGCTGGATTTTAGTCCCCAGCTATACTGAAACCGCGACCGAATACAAGGAGCTAGCTAGCTAAAGAGTTGCTTGATTTCATATTGCATTCAGGAAATAAGAAATAACTACAGCGATTGGTACGCTCGATCGCACTGGATATCAAGTTGCAATCAAATATGTTGAGTACTTCTAAGCTGAAGGTAAGGGAATCAGTTCAAAAGCTCTAATCCCTTACCCTTTACCCTGATTGAATAGTGTTCAGTGAGCAGTGACCAGTGAACAGTTGGTTAGGAGTTCACTGATTGAATCTATCGTTGAAGACAGATTGAGAAGACTCAACAACTTAGGCAACACGATAAGGACTGGTGAGTCGATCCAGCTGCTGCACCAACAAGCTGAGGAACAACCCAACATCGGTGACAACGCCCACGGATTCGATCGAACCGCGATCGCTTAATTTGGTCACCACTGCCGGATTGATATCTACACAGACCATCTTCACCCCCGCAGGTGTCATATTACCGACACCAATCGAGTGCAACATTGAGGACAGCATCAAAATCATGTCTGTTCCTTCCAGCAACTGAGCATACTCAGCTTGCGCTTTAATCAAATCCATCTGCGTATCCGGTAGCGGCCCATCATCTCGGATCGAGCCAGCGAGTGAAAAGGGTACATTGTTTTTCACACACTCATACATCACCCCTTTGGTGAGTACGCCCTGTTCTACGGCGGCGGCGATGCTGCCACAGCGACGGATCAAGTTGATGACTTTTAAGTGGTGTCGATGTCCGCCGCGCACGGGAACTCCTCGTGTCATATCTACACCGAGCGACGTTCCCATCAAGGATTGTTCAATGTCGTGAACTGCGATCGCATTTCCTCCAAGTAGCGCCTGCACGTAACCGTCCCGAATCAGACGCGCTAAGTGTTGGCTGCCACCCGTATGAATCACTACCGGGCCAGCCGTGACAACCACTCGACCGCCTCGATCGCGCAGTTGGCGCAGTTCCCACGCAATTTGCTCCACGACTAATTCCACTCGGCGTTCGCTGGACACACCAGCGCCCATAAAGCTGAATTCCTGAGCATTGCGTTGCTCGCGGGACTCAGGCTTACGTACCGTGCGAATTCCTTCCACACCCACAACCACAGATTCGCCGACTTTTAAATCTCGCAGCACTTTACAGCGAGCAATCGGGCCATCCGGAGTATGAGTAATTGCGATCGCGCCATCCATGCGCTGATTTTGCACTTTTACCCACTGGCAATTGACGCGAATTTCCGTCGGATAGATCGTCGTAACATAAAAGTCATCCGGAGCTACGCCGTCTTGAGTCACTGGTTCCAGGTTAATATCGCAAACCTCTTGAGGAGGAGCCACTGCACCCAGATCGATCAACTGGGTCATGATCTCTTCCATCACATCATGGGACGGAGCGGATACCTTCACCTCAGCGCTGGATGTGCTTTGCCGCTGTTCTCCCAGTTGGAAGTTGAGAACCTGGAAACTGCCGCCATTTTCTACAATCAAATCTAAGGCACGACTAATGAGTCCAGAATCCAGCAAATGCCCATCCATCCGAATCGTGCGGCTTTCCACTGGCACATTGGCATGGACTTCCGCCCGCACTGGTTCGGTAACTCGTAGGGTTAAGCACTTCGCCGCACCACCCGCTTTCAAGAATTCGGTTAGTGGCGTTTCAACGACTTCAAAGCCAACGTCTGCAAGGCTTGCCTTGAGGTCGTCGCTGACTTTGTTCATCACAATCGTGTGATTAATGTTGACCGCATTGCAGGCAAAGTTCACCGCATCGGCTTCTTCCACAGCAATTCGCTTCTCTGGCGACACCCGCATCTCAATCAACCGATTGGAATAAGCATCGAAGGCAGGTGGGTAGTAGAGGAGATAACCCCCTGTCAGGGGACAAAAACAAGTATCTAGATGATAGAACCGCTCATCGATCAAGCGCAGCGATACGACTTCAATATCGAGCCATTTGGCCAGGTAAGGGTGGGAATCGAGTTCGGAACGGAAGCCGTAGCCTGCCCATAGCCAGCGGCCTTCGCGATCGAGTAGCGCATCACCTGCTCCTTCAAAGGGGAGGTCTTTCGGCAGTTCGTGTACGGTGTAGCCATGCTGCTCAAACCACTGTTTGAAGTGAGGCTCCTCACCCTGACGCTCTTTATGGTAGAAGCGACTGAGCACGACAGTTTTGCCCAAGACTAAACCCGCATTAGCGGTGAATAC
>DATNPC010000538.1:0-4170 GCA_036703375.1 Allocoleopsis sp. | reverse complement strand
TCTTCGTTGGTGGTTTCTAGTTCTTCGTTAGCACTTTGCAGTTCTTCGTTGGTAGTTTCTAGTTCTTCGTTAGCACTTTGCAGTTCTTCATAAGCCGTTTCCAGTTCCTGATTAGAACGCACGAGTTCTTGTTGCAACTGTTGGAAGCGAGTCACATCCTGAAACACAATCAACACGCCCAAGAGTTCGGCATTGCTATCCATCAGAGGGATAAGTTCGATGTCCAAGTAGAGGGCATTTCTTTCGATTGAGTTCGATAGCTCGACATTCCACATCTGAACCGGACGGCGATCCACATAAGACTGTTCAATGCGCGATCGTAATTCTGTGGGTCGGCACGATATTTCCAAATCTTGTAACGGACGATCCAAATCTTGGTTGCTGAGATTGAATAACAGTCGCGCCTGCCGATTGGCTAGGGCTAGGTTTCCAGCGAGATCGACTACAATCTGGGCAATCGGTAGATACTCAAACGCTTCATCCCGCAAACGCATATTTCGCATCAGATGATTACCGACCTCCGTATTGCCAGCTTCAGCCATCACCAGCAAGCGATCTCGCAGCGTCATCTTAGCTAGTTTAGAAAAAATTCGATACTTGAGATTGAGTGGCGTAAACAGGTTCGCATGGGTTAACAGCATCTCCGCTTTCCCCACAAACAGAAAGCCCTTGTCTTTTAAGGCAAAGTGGAAGCGGGCGAGCACTCGTGCCTGAGTCTCGGCATTGAAATACATCAGGGTATTGCGGCAAAGCAGCAAATCCAGATGACCAATCGGTGCATCCTGAATCAAGTTGTTGCGACCGAAAATCACGCATCGGCGCAAATCGCTGCGAAACGTGTAAACGGTTCTCGATACGTCGAAGTATTTCTCCCGTAGGTGTTCGGGGACATCTCGCACGTCTTTAGTGGAATAGGTGGCGAGGCGGCCGCGAGTCACGGCCTCTTCATCTAAATCGGTGGCGTAGATTTTGACCCGCCTGCGGAATCGTTCTTCGCCCAGGGCTTCTGCCAGCAGGATTGCGATCGTGTAAGCTTCTTCCCCCGACGCGCAACCCGCACTCCAGACTCGAATTAGCTCGTTCTCGGGCTTATTCTCAATAATACGCGGGATGACCTCTTGGGCCAGCCAATTCCAAGCCGGTAGATCCCGAAAAAATGTAGTGACATTCAATAATAGAGCATCAAATAAATGGTTAATTTCTAGTGGGTTAGCTTCTAAGAAGTCGAGATATTCGTTAAAGGACTCGACGTCCACGCGCTGCATCCGCTTTTTGGTCAAGCGCATCAAGGTAGGCCGCTTATACCCCGTAAAATCAATGCCCCGAGTTCGTTTGAGATATTGGAGTAATGCCTCAAAATCTGGATCGTCTTGAACCTTACTCATCCTGAGTTCCTTTCAATTGCCCCATAGAGTGTTAAATTGGTCAGCGCCTCACCAATTTTATCGAGTGGCAGTACCCAATCCACGCAACCTGTCGCGATCGCGGCAGCAGGCATTCCCCACACTTTGGATGTCTCTCGATCCTGAGCAATCACCTTACCGCCCATTTTTTTGATTGCCTGGACTCCTGTTGAGCCATCGCTATCCCCTCCGGTCAACACAACTGCGATCGCCCGTTCTTTGTAATTCATCGCAGCAGACTCAAACAAGATATCAGCAGAGGGGCGCACGAAATGCACTTTTTCAGTTTGGGAAAGAGAAACTCTGCCGTCCGAGTCTACCAGAAGATGGTAGTTTGGTGGAGCAATTAAAACCGTTCCTGGACTCAAATAGCAGTCCTGCTTTGCCTGCTGCACTTGCAATCGCGTGCGACGGTTGAGAATTTCAGCAAATAGACTAGGATAGTCAGGCGATAAATGTTGCACGATCGCGATCGCTGCCGGAAAATCAGCCGGTAAGGAAGACAGGACGCGAGTCAACGCATCCAATCCGTGGGCTGAAGCTGCCAGTACTACAACAAAAAAGTCTGAAGAAGCAGGATTTTCTCCACCTGTTGATGCGAGCATGGGGGTTGTCTCTTGCTGGTGTCTCCCTACCTTATTGCGATCGGATGCTGCTGTCACGCTGACGCGATCGCTAAAAATTGGTATATTCGACCGATTATTTTCCGCTTCAGCAACCACTACTTGATTTTCACCTTGACTATTTACATAAATCCTTCCAATTAAATTTTAAATTATCAATTAATCATCAGTATTTTTATCGATTATTTATTACAAAACTTTGCACATCACCTACTAAATATTAAAACGTTGTTGCACCTAGAGAAAACAATCTAATCTTAAGAGGAAAATTTCAACAATAGCTAGTAAAAAAAGATATGAGCATTGATAATTCCCTATTAAACCCCTTTTTATAAGCTATAAAACCCTAGAATATTAGGTTTATTAATGATAGGGACAAACTCACTATTATTGCTTGCACTGAACCACTAAACTGTTAAGCATTTAATTTACTGATTGAGACTGACGAGGAGAGGAATCGATGGTTTTTCTCAAAAAGGAGCATCCCAATGAGAGCAAAAATACCAGGCGATTAGAAATCGCGGCTACACAAACAAAGCCTGCCTCCACAGGCTAGAACACCGATTCAGTAATCCTGGAAAAACCTCTTCCCCAGCCCCTCTCCTTGTAGGAGAGAGGAGTTGAACATTGGTATCAACTTAACGTGAAACCCCCAGTCCAGCAGGGGTTTAAACCCCTGCCTCACAGCAAAAGTCCTCTAAAGAGGACTATTAGACTCATGAGTCCTCTTTAGAGGTAGAGGACTTTTGCTATTAGCCTGGGACTTAAGGATACTGTTGGTCAATTAACTAGGGGGTCATACCAAATCCGGGTTGACTACCCCCTTTACCAGGAAAGATAATCAGATAATCTCCTTCATGCGATCGCAAAAACGGAAGTAGTTCAAACCCTGTTGACAAACAACCTGAAAAGCTATTAATTCTCAATAAATAAAGCTTCCTGAGAAGAAAAAAACATGCTGTCGTGAGCTTCTTTTCACAGAAGCCGTAATCAGAGTGAGAGTATGAAGTTAATACTCAGCTAGAGGCTTAATTGGCAATTAAGTCTGTTCAAGTTATCCGGTTTTTAACGCCTCTGGATCAGGCCACCAGTGATAGTTAGTAAGTGCTTGTACCTTTGAAGGCATTTGTGAGATGATACAGCAGCGTTCTGCTAAGACTTGTTCTAACTGATCAAGTGTTTGAAAGTTCTTGTTAGCTAAAGGTTCATCACTAAGTTGCCACAGCCGCTCAGCTGGTTGCAATTCTGGAGAGTAAGCAGGCAGAGGTTCCAGATATATCCCTTCTGGTATAACTACTTTATCGCTCATGTGCCATCCCGCTCGGTCAATGACTAACAAAATAATTTTGTTTTTTCCGGCTCCGACAGCTTTGGCAAAAGACTCTAAAACTAAGTTGAACCAATCAATGTTAACTCTGGGGATAATGAACCACTCGGTTTCCCCAGTTTTTGGATGTACGAAACTATAAAGATACAACCATTCATAGCGGTGGCATACGCTAGCGATGGGTCTTTCTCCTATTGGTGCCCAAACTCGACGTAGAATCGGTTTGAGTCCTACACGGTGTTCATCGAATGACCAGACTTCTATGACAGCATTCGGGAATTTCTGTTGCAGCTCTCTAACTTTTTGGTGCAGTTTTTTTTAAACTCTTGTTGTGCTTCTGGGTCAGCTTTAGCATGACGAGGTCGTGGTCTTTGAGCAGAATAGCGACATTTCTTAAGGTAGTCCCATCCTCTCTGTGCCCAAACTTTCTCTCGCCCTGTCTTTTTAGCAATCCAATCGGCTACCTTCGGCCCAGTCCAGACACCTTTGTCTTCTGGTTGCTGTTTTAGATGGGAACGTAATTCTTCTAGTTGCTCTTGATTGAGTAGGGCATGGGATGGGGGGACTGTACGCTGACGTCGGCGATTGGCGATCGCCACTTCCCCTTGTTGATTGTATGCCTTGACTATGTCCTTGGCGTAATCATAGTTCAATCCCACGGCAAGAGATGCTTGCTGGATTGTCCACTGTTTCGACACTAACCACAAGAGATGCCAACGACGTGATTCCACTCGCTCTCTCGCACAGAGGTAGCGCTCTTTGAGTTCGCTGCTTGTCAAGTAAGGTTGGAGATGTGCTTTTTTAACCATGTCTCCAG
>DATNPC010000537.1:0-2614 GCA_036703375.1 Allocoleopsis sp. | reverse complement strand
GAATCGAATCATGGCTAAACTCCCTCATACTTCAGAAACAGCCATTGCTATTACTTTTCTAGTCATGAATTTGTCTGCCCTGCTACGGCAGGTTTTTTGTCTTTTTTTCCGCCTCAGACTCTCATCATACCTTTTTTGGGGTCAATTATTAAACAAGGTTATGATTGAGCCAATTCTCAACAATAAAGGCTCATCATTGTTTAAGGCTTAAATAACTAATTAATCCATCGGTTGTTTTTCGCCGACTTATTCAGCAAGCCCTAGATAGCAGCACCTAGAGCACCAATTCACTATTAAGAATCTAACCCCCCAACCCCCTTCCCTGGTAGGGAAGGGGGAGTCTAACTCCCCACTCAAGAGTAGGAGAGGGGCTGGAGGAGAGGTTTTTCCAGGATTACTGAATCGGTGTTCTAGGTCTTTTGTCAATTCGCTCAATCTGATGTCGATTGCCACTCACAACGACTGACCACTGGCTTTTGCCAAATCCGGTAATCTTGGCGAATACTTGAAATAGGGTTTCATTTCATGTCCGGTGAATTAGCCATTATAAAATCTTGTTTGTAGTAGACGCTTGAGCGCCTCTTAGCAGAGGACTAAAGTCCTCACTACAAACTTCTGTATAGTATGGTTCTATTGCCGGACACCATATTATGGCAAAGGCGATCGCATGCTGCAAGCAGAGCAGGTACTACAAGAGCGCTATCAACTCCATCAACAATTAGGACGCACCGCCGCAGGACGTCAAACTTGGCTCGCTAAAGACTTACAATCGAACGAACGAGTAACCGTAAAACTGCTGGCATTTAGTCCTCAGATGCAGTGGGAGGAACTCAAGCTGTTTGAGCGCGAGGCTCAAGTTTTGCAAGCGCTCAATCATCCTCGAATTCCGCGCTATCGGGATTATTTCTCACTCGATCGGCAAACAGGAGCGGGAATTCCTTGGTTTGGATTAGTTCAAGATTATATTCCGGGTTTTTCCCTAGAAGAACTATTAGAACAGGGCAAACGCTTTACCGAGAAGCAGGTGCGAAAAATCGCTACCGATATGTTAGAGATTTTGATTTATCTACACGAACTGAGTCCACCTGTTCTACACCGCGATATTAAGCCTAGTAATTTAATTTTGGGAGAAGATAAAGAAATTTACCTCGTCGATTTTGGAGCCGTACAAGCCAAAGCCGCTGTTACAGGAGTTACCTTTACTGTCGTGGGTACTAGTGGTTATGCTCCCTTAGAACAGTTTTGGGGACGAGCAGTTCCAGCTTCAGATTTGTATGCGTTGGGCGCAACTTTAATTCACTTACTAACTGGCATCTCTCCAATCGATTTACCTCAGAAAGATTCTCGCATTCAGTTTAGCGACAAAGTCAGTTTAAATCCTAGTTTTTTAGGTTGGATCGAGCAAACGACGGAAATCGCGATTGAAAAACGTCCTAGCACTGCCCGACAAGCACTCGATGCCCTCCAGTCAGGGCGAATGTTCCCCTCATCTAAGGTCAGAATTCGTGCTACTAGAAAACTCCCTAAACCTGATGGCACTTACATCAAACTCAAGAAAACAGAAGATCGGCTGAAAATTACCATTCCCGCTCCAGGTCTGAGGAAGCTGACCCAATTTAGCCTTTTAGGTATAGGGTTTTTCTTGCTATTTAGTTCAGTATTACTGATTTTTGCTGGTTTTTTAGTTACAGAAGCGCTCACCTCTGCATCTCTTATTACACTACTTGTAATAGGCTTAATTTTAGCTATTTTAATACCACTTATTCTAGCATACTTTGGCATATTTTTTGGCGAACGTACCCACCTCTACGGTACTCTCAACTCTCTTGAACTGGAACGACAAACATTGAAGTTTAAGTATGGTAGAGAGAAGGTAGATATTCGAGAGGTTTTGGGAGTTTTCTTACAAAAAGAGGGGACAATTTATCAAATCAATATCCGCTCAAATTATAAAAATTACTGGCTAGGCGGAGCTTTAGGTGAGGATGAGAGTGCTTGGTTAGCTCAAGAAATTCAAGACTGGCTGAATCTTAGATAAATATAAAAAGTGATAAAGTTTAAAGAGAAACTCGGTAAATCTTGAAATAGTGCTGAATATCCAGAAGCTCAATAAGTCTTACGGAAAACGACAAGTTCTTCAGGATTTAACCCTCCACATCCAGCCTGGAGAAATCTATGGATTGCTCGGACCCAATGGAGCGGGGAAAACGACAGCTATTAACATTCTTTGTAATTTACTCCAGGCAGATAGTGGCACGATCGCGATTGATGGGAAACCCGTCTCGAATGCCACAAAGCCCTTAGTCGGTGTGGCACCTCAAGAAAATTTACTGTACAAAACCCTCAGCTGCGAGGAAAACCTCAATTTTTACGCTCGGATTTATGGCTTAAATGCTCAACACCAACAAAAACAAGTACAAGCTTGTTTGGAAGCCGTTAACTTAGCCGATCGCGCGAAAAGCCCGGTTGAAACGTTGAGTGGGGGGATGCAACGACGTTTGAATATTGCCGTGGCTTTAGTGCATCAGCCGAAGTTGGTGATTTTAGATGAACCCACTACTGGCTTAGATATTGAAGCACGTTATGAGATTTGGGAGTTAATTCGTACTCTGAA
>DATNPC010000536.1:0-8591 GCA_036703375.1 Allocoleopsis sp. | reverse complement strand
TGTGTGTTTATCCTTCTTTGTTGAAGGAGAAGAAATAGCAATAGAATTCGGGACAAGCCATACAAAAACGCTAAGGCATACAATCGAGAAACTACAGAAAATAGCGAGGCGCAAGAAAGCAGCGAGGAAAAACTTTCCAATCAAAAAGGAAAAGGAAAAGGAAAAACTAATAGTCGCGGTCGATTTCTAGCTGTAAAAGCTGATAGCACTTAGACCCTAAAAACAATACCTGTTAATCTGGAGCTACTTCTAGGGATTAACAGGTATTAACTTACCGCACTGTATCAGTTAATTAAAAATCGGGAATCACCACTGAGTCTTCTAACTGGGCATAATAGCTCATGCGTTCTTCGTCCTCTGGTAAGGGATCGGGAGAACCTAGCAAGTCTTCAGGTAATAGGACACCGGATTCAATTGAATCTTCAGGATCGAAAACTGAAGAGTTGTTATCAGTAAAATCTAACTCACCGAAGAGTTCGGTTAGATAAGTATAAACAGGAGGTTCAGCCGCCTGATCTAAAGTGTTGAGGGTATCGTCAGATGTTCCGTTGCCGTTAATTTCAGCCTCATCATAAAAATCGGTCAAAGAAAATTGAGAATTATCAGGAGTAGTCGATTGGTTTTGAGTCATCGGGTCGCTACCTAAGTTCTAAATGTTTAGAAAAAATCGGGCAGTATTTCATGAATGTTCCCATTCTGAGCAAGACGTTAGATATTAATCACCAAGGGCAACAGATGAGCTTGGTTTTTGTTGTTCAACAGAAACAGATTTTGCCTGATGCTGATTCAAAAAAGATTGCTTTTCATCTTCCCGGAAAGTGCTTATTGTTGGTGTAGCACCCCTGACGGCTTGATAAACAATGCCGCGCTGTCCGTCTTTGGCATCAAAAAGCTGGATTGTGTCAGTCTTGCTGTGATAAGAAACACCATAAGAACCACTAGGAGTGGACATAGCCGCCACTTTAAGATCCTTGTTCGCATTAGAGGGGTTACTGTTCAAACTGAAAATAGCCTGCTTCAACATAGCATCTTCCCAAGGCTCTCTCTGTGCTTTAGGGAGAGCTTGAATCTCAGATGGTTGAAAGTTATTGATTTGAGCTTGTTTGTCCATTTGGGTCATGTAAAGAACACCTCGTTCTCCTGTAGGATCGACAACTTGAAGGGTTTGGGATTCCTTATCAAAGGAAACCACATAGCGATCGGCAAGGGTTGCTGCCTGAAAGCTTAAGTCGGAGTTAGAACTGCCAGATGCAGCCAAAGCTGACATAGCAGCAGTCAGGAGCCTCTGTTCGAGAGGATCTCGCCGAGGACCTAATGCAACTTGAAGATCTCCTTCACCAAGGTGATTCACGGTAGCCGGTTCGTTCCTAGCTGCCTCGTAAATAAGACCGCGACTGCTGACTGAATCAAAAATCCGCAATGTGTCAGAAGACGAGTCGAATGTCACAGCATACTTATCCTGAATAGTACCAACCTTCAGTTGAGCTGTCTCATTAGCAGGATTGGACTTCAAACTAGATAATGCCGCTTGAACTATCCGGGCTTCCTCTGGGGAACGAAGGGACGAAGGCGAAGTAGAAAGAGCCTGTTTCTCATTCAGATCTTTTACCTCTACTTGAGGAGATGAAGCTAACTGTACTCTTGAAACAGGCTGGGGCTGGGGAGTGACAACCTCCGGACGGCTCAGGCTCGGTGGAGGTGCCAGGAATTCACTGTACGGATCTGCCTCCAGCGCTGCCCCCGGTGCTGCCGCAAGAACAGGCTCAGGCTGAGGAGTAACAACCTCCGGACGGCTCAGGCTCGGTGGCGGTGACAGGAATTCACTGTAGGGATCTGCCTGGGGCGCTGCCCCCGGTGCTGCCGCAAGAACAGGCTCAGGCTGGGGAGTGACAACCTCCGGACGGCTCAGGCTCGGTGAAGGTGCCAGAAATTCACCATACGGATCTGCCCCCGGCGCTGCCACTCCTCGCTCTGGTTCGGGTTGGGAAATAGACTTGGTAGAGTCTACTTGTTTTTCCATGACCTGCTCGTAGGCATCAATGAGCGCAGCAATAAAGGGAGAATCCCTTCCCTTGCCTTCCCAGAAGCCACGAGCGGCTGTGGTATGTTCGCAGGTTTCCAGCCAAGCCGTACCACCCTGTTTCTCGATCGCCTGTGTAAGCTTGGGATGTTGCTCTAATTTGGCAGAAATAATCTCGGTCATCAACTGCTGCCTTTGATCGACAGGAGTTGTTTTTTTGAAATGCTGGTAAGCATCTTCAGCCGAAAGAAACGGTTCGCCTGCTGGCTTGTCCTGAAAATACTTTTCCGGGCCAGACGTATCTTTAGGACGACTTGGGTTATCTCTAAATGAAACAGGGTAACTATTTTGAATGTTTCCCTTGAACTTAGAGAGTTCGGTGGGATTTGTCAGAGCCGCGCCGAGAGAGGACTTAGAACCAGAATAAATGTTGACAGGATCTGCCACGGTCTCAATAAGGATGTCAACAGAACGTTCCGGTTGATTCATTCGCATAAAACCGGAACTATCGGATTCAAGATTGTAGCCTTTAGACTGAAGGTACTGTTGAACCAACTTGTCAGTGCCAGCCGCATCACCAACTACCACCTGAGCACCGGCTTCAACCGCCTTATCCAAAAGCGGTTTATAGTGTTCCTCAAAAACTTGGCTTATTCGTTCGTTTGTAACACCACGCCAAGGTCCGGAGCCACTAACCATCACGATGTCGTCTTTACTATACGTTCCAGTGTTGGCGCGTGAAGCGGAGCTGCCCCGAAGGGGTTCGCCCCAGGCTTCGGTGTAGTTGCGGGTACTTGAAGGCGTGTTGGGATCTGCTGCCGACTTACCGATGAACTGGGTTGCCACCTCAGCCATTGCCACATCCTTTTTCATGTGGTGGGCAACGGCTGGGTTGAGAGGTTGTAAATCGGCTAAGGGGTTGGATAGACCTTGAACGGTAATAGTAGAAGGTAATAGAGAGTCTTTTGAGGGAGTTTCAGATTGCGAACTCGCTCGTTCAAAGGAAGGAGGCAGAGGCTCCACGCCCAATTGAGAGGCAAGGATCGAATCGTTCAAATCCCTGACCATCGCCGATAATGCGCGATCGCTAGGAAGCTTCCACTCTTGATGAACCTGAGCCGTTACCGCGTCAATTCGTTGGACGTACTTATCGGAAAAGTTGGAATCAGCGGCAGCGGCAACTTGCCGCCAGTTATCCAACGTTTCAGATAAACTCGGGTAATTGTTCGTTTCACCAGAGGGATGAACCATATAATCCCAATTTCCGGTCTCCATCGTAAAAGGATCGCCACCAGCCACCTCGCGGACGGTGAGCTTCACCTCTATATCTTTAGGGTTGTCACCGTAAACCTCTGCCGCCCAAACGGTTCGGATATCGGTCGGTTCGACAACCTCTAGATGTCTGTTATCTGAATCGTAAAAGCGATCGCCCTTGGCAAATTCAGTGGGATGCTTTTTTACCAGGGCATCAGTAGCGGCAGCTTCTTGAGCAGCGGCATATGTGGCGGGAGCCGATTCGACGGCAGCATATGTGGCGACGGCAGCTTCTTGAATTGAGGCACCAGAAACGACTTTTGCGGTATTTTCATCCCTGGCAAGAACATCGCGTCGTTTCGTCCAAGATTCTGGGTAACGAACAGTTTCAGGGTCAATCTTGACAACGGCGGCAGTTGAGACGCTACTTATCTCAACTCCTGGTAGAACAACACCACTTTTCAAATATCCAGCTTCTTTAAGCTTTTGTCCAGATTTATACTCAATCCGTCCAAGAATTTTGTCATCAACAATTGCTACGGGAATATTTCTTTTTTTCTCAGGATCGGGGTCGGGAACAAACTCGATTCTAACGTTTGACTTCTCACCATTGAATACGCGATCGGCAAAGTCGAAACTTTGAACCTTCTCAACTATAAGTTCATTCCCACCCCTTGTCTTGAGCTTAATCTTAGCTGCGTCTACAGGAGTAATAGTAGCAGTAGCCTTGGTTCCAACCGGAAGCTGAGGCGATTCTGCCTGAAAAGGTCCAAGCTGCTTGCCATCAATAAATATTACGGTTTTTCCTTGGTTCTTATTACCTTCTTTCGTTTCTACTCCTATCTCGATCTCAACATGAAGGTTATCCCAGTTCCGACCTGAATGCTCGTTAGTTTCTTTATCGAAACCAATAGTTTTAAGGTTTGTAAACTGAAGCTCCTTAAAACGATCCAAAACCTGATCGGGAAAAGTCTTAAAGGCAACAGTGGCACGGCGAAACGTCCCCTGCTGGTTTTCCTTGTCAGCTTTAGTATGGCAAAGATGCCAAAGTGCTGCTGCCATTGCCGATTTTTCAGAATCAGGAGTTTTAGATTTAACTTGAACGAGGTAATCGTTAGCCTCTTTAAAAAGAGCATCAGACTGAATCTTAGTTGGAGGTGGCTCAATGTCAAATGAGACATTTTTTAGTCCAGTCTTGGGTTGAATATTGTTAGCTTGAGCATCTTCTGGACTAATCGAACCAATAACTCTTGTAACAGGTTTGCCGTCTTCTTTGAACTCGCCAGGGACGCGAGCCATTGCCACCAAAGTTCCTTCAGGGTCTTTGGCGTAGCTACTTTTGACGAAATAAAGATCTTTCGGAGCGACAGAAAGGGCTTGCGGATGCTTAGACTTTAACGCCCCTTTTATTTCAAAACTTGACCCTGTTTGAGGATGAAATGCAACGAGGGTAGGCTGAGGATTTCCTTCGACCTGTTTATCTAGGGCTTTAGCTCGGTCGATCAGTTGATTGTAAGTGTCCCTAATTTCCTTAGCCTTCTCATATTGCTCTGGCGTAAAGTTTGTGTCAAAAAGAGCCTTAAAATGAGTGGTAGGTCGATGTTCGAGCTTATCTTCTTGGAAGTAAGAATTAGACTGGCGAACCATCTTGTCAACAGCACTGTGGTTAGTGCTCTTAAGCTCTTGATGAGAGTAAATCTCCGGCTTTTTCTTGTCTCTAATCCAAGGAACTTGCTGAAAAGATGTCAAAGCATCACAATAGGCAAGCTTGTCAGCTTCAGGCTGAAGTGAGTTTTTAAAAGTATCTACAGCTCGTTGTAGCTGGTTGCCGTACTCGGCAATAACATCTCCTTGAATAGATCTAAATTGCTGCAACTTTTGCTCGACAACTTCTGCTGTAAGTGGCACTTCTGAGGGAGGAAAGTCATCAACAAAAGATTGGACTCTTTCAAGAAAAGCTGGAGGGAGAGTTAAATCAACTTCCGGATCGGAGTGGTCGTTTAAAATCTGTTTGTAGGTATCAATAATGTTGGTAACATAGAGCGCCCGTTCATCTTCTGGCATGAGAACCGAATCATTACGCTGAACGATCGCATTTAAAAGCTGGTTAGCAATCAGACCAATTTTGTCGTCTTGCACCGCCATCGTCATCTCGGCAAAACTCAAGCCTTCGTAAGGGACTTTCTTGTTTTTAACGACATCGGGGTAACGATTCTCAGGCAAGAGAGCTTCTTGAATTTCAGCGCACAAAACGGGGTTCTTGTTGCTCCACTCATCAGCAAGGGCTTGTGCCTTATCAAGAGTGTCTTGGCTGATGTCAGAGGGGAGCGGTTCAGATAAGGCTGGATAATCTGCCGACACAAAGTCGCGAGCTTTTTCAACGACTGAGGCAGTAATCGGATCTTTGTTCGCTAGTGCCTGAGCCGCCAAGTTAACCAGTACCGGATCGACGGGAGCGAGTTTAGCAAACTCCTCTTTAAGATCCACCACCTCTTTGACTGGAAGGGTATCGCCATCAAAGTCCCCCTGAAGGTGTTGAGCAGCTGTTTGAGGGTGAATCGCTACTATACCTTTGAGGTTCTTATATTCCGGCAGGTGTTTGTTAGTGAGAACGAGGACACCGTTGGAGTTAATCAGAGGAGATCGATAAACGGCGACTTTAGCCCCTTCTGGAAGGTTGGGAACGCAAATTTCCTTATCTCGCTCTAGAGCTTCAGAGGGCTGTGCCAATCCGGAGGTAAACTTGATGGAACGACCCGTGGCATTGTCCAGACGTTCCTGGCGAACGAAGCGTTGGAGAGCTGAAACAACGTGCGGGTGTTCAATTAAGTGACCGTGCTCTTCATCAGCCTTGAGGAGGCGGTAGAGAAAATCTTCTCCTTTGCGAGAGGATTCGTCCTCGCCATCACCAAAGTCATCATCCGGTACTGCCTCACCAAGACCAAAGGATTGGTCAATTCCCTGAAAAAGCCCGTCTAGTGACTCTAAATTTTCTGTTGCATCGGAATTTAATGGTTCGGCTTTTAGGGTTTCCTTGAACGCCTGACGCTTTTCATACTTTTCAATATAGAGACGAGCCATCGCTCTGGGATCGGAAGCAACGCGAGCAAGCTCTTCTAGTTGTTCCTTTAGAACGGGCAGCATTTCCGCTTCAACAGCTTTGGGGTAATGAACCAAAACCTGGGAACCAAGGCTGTGATCTCGGTAAGTAGCCAGAGACTTAACCCCAAGACCAACATCTAGGGTGTACTCACCAGGTTCGAGAGAATTACAGGCTGTCCCATAAACGCCGGACATGGGGAGAATCATGTCATAACCGGATTTAACACTCAATTGACCGCTTTGAGTCTTCCCGGTCAAAACAGTACTGCCCCCCGCCAAATTATCTAAGTTAGCTGGAGCGAGAGTGCCTTTTCTAGCGCTATACCCATAAGAACCTTGATGCGCCCAAAATGAATCCATGTCTTTGACATAGGTTGCATCCTGTTCTGACAACGAGGCAGTCAAAGTAGCTTTATAATCATCAAATTTGACAGATTTACTCTGCTGGTATGCATCTTTCAAAGAAGAAAAAGCAGAATCAGAAGATGCCAAATTATCAATTGCCTTATCGATTATTGCCTCATTAGATTTACCGCGATTAGCAAACGTCCTAGCCGCCAGAAGCGCAACATCAGAGTTGTAGTCAGAAAGTTGCCTCAATTCTTCAGTAAAATCAAGATTCGTTTGAGGCTTAATTCCCATCCGATACTGGAAGGGAGTATCGGTGCGCCCCGTCATTTTTGATGCTAAATCGGGGGAAATCTTCCCGTGACAATCTCCAACCAAACTCTTAGCGACATCTGGGGGTAAATTACCGCCGTTCTCGCCAGTCTCTTCATTAACTACCAATATGCGAACGGTTTGCAGCTCTTGAAAGCTTTCAATTCCCGCTTTCTTGAGTTCGGTGGGAGCGCAAGGAGTAAATAGAAGCTTACCCCGAATCAAGATTTCACTATCGTTTCTGAAAACATCATTGGCAATATCATCGCTCGCATAATATCCACGACCTTGAGCGGCGAACTGAATCGTCTTACCGTCGTGTTCCTTTTCTAAATCTTCCGGTTTAGACCAAGCATGAATAGTGCCAACGTCAAACTGAGTATCGGGAAAAAAGTATTCAGCTAAGGAATTTTCTACCTTCTCTTCAATGCCAAGATTTTTTCCGCTCTTGGTGTCAAAGTGGTTAAAAGTAAGAGACATTTGTTAAAGTCAAACCAATCGTTGTAAAGCCTCAGATAGTTATCAGGGTATCAAAGAAAAAATATTAAAAGAATAACGAAAATTTGGCTAACTCGTTAGTTTCATACTCCTAAAGTTAGAGGAATAAAAACTCTCATCCCTCTCCTCGCGGGAAGATTGCGCGTGGCGTAAGGCATAGGGAAAGAACTGGATTCCAGACAGGACGATCCCACTATGCGAAAAAACTGGGTATTACTTTACAGAATCTTTACACGCACGGGTTAGGAGTAGCTTGGCTCACTTGTCGCTTCACCTTACATTAAGAGAAAGGATAGCTGACTTGATCGATAAAGGAGGGTTATACGATACTTGAACTAACCGGGGATCGTTAAAAAACCAAGAACACTAATCAACAATGCACGCTCTTGCCGCGCCTCGGCTGTTCCTTCTACGGCTTGCCCATATGTGTGAGGGAAGCGCGTTGTGCAACGACTGCTCTTCGCAAGTAGTGCCCAGCGCTATGTCGCACGAGAGCTGTCGATTTCCTTAAAGGTTCACTCTCATTGCTCTTCTTGAGTTATGTCCAACTAATCAAGAATGGCTGTAACTTGTGCATCTTGGTTTTTACGCAAATCTTTGACAATGAGCGTAGATTACCTGGAACAAACTTTTTTGTTTTTCCCGTTCACAGATTTTTTCCAGTTCATACTATGAGCAACGTGCTAATCATAGAAGACGATCCCGATATCTCCCACGTAATCGAATTAGTACTGACAGGAGACGGACACAATTGCAGAGTAGCCAATAACGGCACAAAAGGACTGCAAGAAATAAAGCTGAAAGAACCCGACATCATCACTTTAGACGTAATGCTAGGAGAGGATGAAACGGGGATGGACTATTGCAAAAAAATTCGACATGAATATGCCCAAAGCATAGGTATCCTGATGATAACCGCCAAAGGAGGGGGATACAACGAGGCTATGGGTTTCGACAGTGGATGCGATTGTTACATAGAAAAACCCTTCGATCCAGAGCTATTAAAAGTCAAAGTTAGGAACTTAGGAAACAGAATCAAAAGAATCAGAAACGAAGT
>DATNPC010000535.1:0-7021 GCA_036703375.1 Allocoleopsis sp. | reverse complement strand
AGAATCAAATAGCTGACTGTGGTGTTCAACTGCCAGTCATCGATTGCTTTGCCATGAAGCGACTAGTAATCCAGCAAAGCATTGCCCCATATGATTAGCAACAAGGTCTCTCACGGCTACTCGATAAGCGGAAACGCTCCTGTTGCTGTCGATACGCAATCTTGAGAAAATTAGCCAGAACAACTCTTTTTTTAACTAGTCATTGAACGATCGAAACCCCGCCCTTAAATAGGCGGGGTACGCATAAAAGAGTATAAATCATATAAATCAAACAAAAAGACGAGGTCTTCAGGAACTGAGGTAAAGACTGAACCTCTCGATCGCGTCCCTTCTGTGTTTTGGGGCGTGACTTCGCTATTGAAGTGAAATATTAAAGTACAGAAGTGTTCCTTTCGTCATCAGTGTAAAGCTTTTGTGAATCCTGCCGAGTAGCTAGGCGTAAATTTCATCCTGCGTGTAAATATTGGGTTGAAATAGCTTTGAGTTAAGTCAGGGAGCCTATCTGAAAAAAATCAGACGGATGACGTTAAAAAAAATGCGGATATCATAGTGAAATCAGGAATAAATAGGAAGAGGTAAGGATTGGAGTAAAACTCCAAAAACCTAAAACAACACAACTACCTGGTATATAACACCTTGGAGAGGAAGGATACACATAGCCATTCAGTGCCATCTACGATTGAGCTGTAAATCAATGCTTGAACCTCTCAACATCTGTTCGCTAATTTACTCAAATCAATAGTCTAGTGAGGAGCAAGGAGAATCACAATGGGACTGCATGACCTGAATGACTCGAATAAAAAAGAGAACGTTGTAGCTGATTGCGTCAAGTTAATAGACGAGCAAGTTGCGGCAAAGGGCGGGATGTCTGGCCTCGGATTGAAAGCCGCCTACGGCGCTGTCAAGGGTGTCAAACCGGGTTATATTGCTGGTGCTGTCGATGGGCTTCTGCCAGAAGTCTTAGCAGCACTCGATCCGATGTGGAGTGAAGGTTCACAGACAGGGAATCCAGTGGAATACCTCACTCAGAACCGCGCTCGTGCAGCTGACGCGCTACTAGGCATTACTGACGCCAGGATTGAGAGAAGCAAAAACGGGATTGTGCGAGGAGCCTATAACAAACTCCGCAACTCAGCTAAGAATGATGTGGAGGAGGCGATACCAGGATTAGCCCAGATCCTCAATAGCCATACCAAGGGCTAAATAGTACTGGGTGTAGCGATCGCAAACTGACGCAGAAGGTGAAGTATGAAGTATGACAAGGGAGCTTTGCCAGTCAATTAATTGAGAAGAGTAATACCAGAATGCCTACAAAAGGCAGAGGTGTAGAGTATAAAGGCTAAAGGGAACTTTCATCCTTCAAACTTCATCCTTCAGACGTCTTAATCCAATGTTTGACTGTATCATCGTCGGTGCCGGTCCTGCCGGGGGAACTGCAGCCTATCACCTCGCTAAGCGCGGACGCTCTGTAGTGGTTTTGGAAAAAGAATCCTTACCCCGGTATAAACCCTGTGGTGGGGGAGTTTCTCCGATCGTACAACAGTGGTTTGATTTTGACTTTTCACCTGCCATTTCAGTGAAAGCCGATGAAATCCGCTACACCTGGAAAATGGGTGACCCAGTAGATGTGAGGCTACAAACCGCAGAGCCCGTGTGGATGGTGCGGCGAGATATTTTCGACCATTTTTTAGTCCAGCAGGCGCAAAACCAGGGTGCCGAACTCCGCACGCAAACGGCAGTAACGGGTATTGAGTTTAAAGGCGATGCTTGGCAAGTCAACACCGTCAACGAACCCGTTGAAGGTCGCTATATTATTGCTGCTGACGGAGCCAAGGGACCAATGGCAAAATGGCTTGGCTTTAATCAGCGCAAGCGACGGATGGCAGGAGCGATAGAAGTAGAAACTCCAGCCCCCGTAGGAGACGCACCCGTAGTTCACTTTGACTTTGGTTTAGTTAAACATGGCTACATCTGGAATTTTCCCAAAGCCGGTGGGTACTCCATTGGCATTGGCGCGTTCCGAGGTGGTGGGACTCAAAACCTTAAAGGAATGGTATCTGAGTATGCCAAGCAGTTTGACATTGACCTTAGCATCTACCAGCAGCACGGTCACGGTATTTGTCTGTGGGATGGTCACCAAAAACTACACACTCAGAATGCCCTTTTAGCTGGGGAAGCTGCCTGTGTGGTCGATCCGTTTACGGCTGAGGGAATTCGCCCTTCGATCTTTAGTGGATTGAAGGCAGCTGAGGCAATCGATCGCGCCGTTGCCGGTGACAGCGATGCCTTGGAAAAATATACCCAATTTATGAACGATGAATGGGGTAGCGAAATGGTTTGGGCTCAACGTTTAGCCGGAACCTTCTACCGAATTCCTCAAATTGGTTACAAAGTTGGTATTAAGCGACCTAGCGCTACGGATATTATGGTAAAAATTCTCTGTGGAGAATTACGGTATTCTGAAGTGGCGAACCGCGCTCTCAAGCGGTTGGGTAGCAGCTTAATTCCAGGAATTAGCGGTTGAACAGCTGTTTTTGGTTCAGTAATAAAGGTTCTGTGACGGGTAAGTCGATCGGTGTGCGCTCAGAGGAGCGCCACTGACCGAGAACCCATTCGTTTCTTGAACTTCTACACAATCTCAACAGTTACGAGCGATTGGAGAATTCGTCTTTCGGCAATGGAGCTACATCCAGAAGAGGTTCTTGAGTCAAAGGATGCTCGACAACCCAGCTACCTAACCCAGCGAGGATAAGGCCTAGCGGCAAGAACAGTACGAATCCTGGAATGATGAACCATTTTTTCTCGTACCACTTCTGAGCGCATTGGTCGCTAGTCATTGTTTCCAGCTTGTCACTAATAGATTTTAAATTTAGTTTTCCCTTTTCTTGCCTAAATCTTTCATGCAAGACTCGGTATTTGTCTTGGTCTTCCCGTCTTGGCTTTTTATCCAGGGGGTTTTGTCACCGGATTGGGTATCTGATATCTCCTAGGAAAATCAGGCAGAGGGCAGAGGGCAGAAGGCAGTGTGCGTAGCTCATGGGGGTCTTGCACCACTTTCAACAGTCTTGCCTATGTAGGGTGGGCATTGCCGAATAGAACTTGAAAACTTGATTCTCTCGTTGGTCGGCAATGCCCACCCTACGATTATTGAGAAAGGTGCGAGATATCAGGTATGAGAGATTGGATGTATCTCCTCCTGATGAAAGAGCAAGGCTGAACAAGCTGACAATAGAGGAGAAAAAATTAATGCCTGAGAAAGACCTGTGATTTGCTCTCCTGATAGAGTTTTCAACTGAGCGATCGCAGCTATCTTGAAGGTAGATCTGGTTCAAGGGAGCTTCTCGGTCGTGTACAACAACTCAGAACAATCATTTTCTAAAGTCATTGCAGCGCTTCTTGTAGGAGCTGTATTTACCGCGATTACTGTTGGTATTCGCGATTGGAGACGCGAGGAACCTCTGTCTGTATCGAATACACCCGCTGCTCAACAGCCGGATTACGCTAATAACTCAGCTCCTAACTCGAATTCTCAGGTTTTCTAACAGACCTTCGATCGCAATCTGGTTTCTTGTACTAGCGCCTCTCCAGACCGATACAAACCCCTAGATGAATCAACATATCTGGCAGTCTAGAGCGTGGAGCGATCGCTTTGTGTTGGCTGCTCTAGGAATTGATTGAGCGCTCTATGTGCCATACGGCTGAGTCGTTCAGAGTAACTTCTCATGACCTCAAGCGCAAATACGGGAGTCTCTTGAATCGCGAAGAGAAACCGATATTCGTCAAGAAAAGCCAGTTTGCAGTCAGTTTTAGCGATCGCTGTATACGTTCTGCTTTTGATGCCGATTAGCGCTCCTGTCCCAAAAACTTCACCGGGCGCGATCGTTTCTACAACCCGACCATTGACGATTAGGTCAACTTCCCCGTCCAGGATACCGTACAAAAAATCGCCGGAGTCTCCTTCATTGAAGACGATCTGACCAGCTGAAAACAGTTTAGGGTCAGGCTGTTTTTGCAAGATGCTAACTGTCTGTGCCGGATTTAACATAGCGTAGAGGAAGCTGTTTAGATAGAGAGGGAACCGTTGGAGTTTAAGCGTTTCCCAGCAGGAATTCAACGCTCATACCTTATCACAATCTGAAGTTCCGACCTAATGGAATAGTGATCTAGGCTACATAGCGATCGCTTTCCCCAGATTTTCTTTGAGTTCTAATAATCCACCCCACTCTTCAAATCCACGCCCTTCTCGCAGTAATGCTTGTGGCAAATCATCTCCGAGTGGACGCTAGCTAAGTCAAAGTATGCCGGTTGATTCAAGCAGCGCCCCGTAATAATCACTTCTGTATCGCGAGGTTTGCGTAACAAAGCATCGACAATCGGTTCCACCTGCAATAGCTCTAAATCAACGGTGGGATTGAGCTCGTCCATAATAATCGTTTTATACAAACCAGACGCTAAAGCCGCTCTAGCAATTTCCCAGCCTCGCTCAGCTTCTACATAATCGGCAATCTCCTGCTGTCCCCGCCACACGATCGCATCTCGACCGCAACGATGATGATCGACTAAATCGGGATAAGATTGCTTTAAAGCCGCGATCGCCGCGTCTTCCGTATAGCCACTACCCCCCTTCAGCCACTGCATAATCAGCACTCGGTGGGACTTATCGGTACTAATTCCCCGACCAATCGCCTGCAATGCCTTGCCTAGGGCATTCGTCGATTTACCTTTCCCTGCACCCGTATAGATTTCGATCCCCTCAATCCCCTGTTCTCTGGATACCGGATGGTCGTGAGATACAGACTCCGTATGCAAATCGGCAATATCCAACAGCGCTTGGGGTGTGCCTCGACCCGTGACGATGATTTCTAAATTGTCCGGCTTGTTTTTAAGCGTTTTAATCACCTCGTCCACTGGCAGCAAGCCCAAATCCAGGACAGGGTTGAGTTCATCGAGGACAACCACCGAATAGAGGTTAGAAGCGATCGCGCCTTTCGCCACATCCCAGCCTCGTTGTGCCTCAGCCGCATCAAAGCGCGTAATCTCGTCTTTAGAAAAGAACGACGAGCGTCCTGTCCGTACCTGGTCAATTAAATGAGGGAAACCTTGCTGTAATGCCTCTATCGCCGCATCTTCATCATAAGGGCGTCCTGGTCCTTTAAGAAACCGCAGTAACAGGACGCGGCTGGCTTGTGCTGACTTAATTCCCAAACCAATCGAGCGCAAAACCACACCCAAGGCTGCCTGAGACTTACCCTTCCCCGTGCCATCATAAACGTGCATCTGACCCGTGATGCGCTCAGTCCGTTCAACCGCCGTGCGAATACCAATACCCGTTCTGGTCATTGCGATCCTTAAAACCAATCCCAAAGCACAAGTTTACATCCGGATCGCTCACCTAGCCCATGCTGCGCCATAATCTTTTAACAGCGATCGCTAACTGCACGTTCTCTCAAACTCTTGAGGTAAAACTCTCCAAACGCACTCAGAAAGGAATTCTCCATCTCAAAATCGAAAAAAAAAGAGAGTGGAGTCATTTCCGGCATAACAATAGCGGATAGTAGAGGGGAAACCTGTAGAGTCCTTCAAACTGACACTCGCTCGCTCAGGAGCTGACCCTTATGACAGAACCAGTTTTGCCACTACAGACCATTTTGTTTCAGGTCTTATTTCTGTTCGTGGCGATCGCGTTGGAAGCTAGAGTCTTTCACCGCAGGTTAAGACTAACGCGAAAACACAGCGTTCAATATGCCACATCCATTAATCTGCTCACCGCAGTCATTGGTTGGGTAGTTTTTTTTATCGTTCAAGATGTTCTCCCCCCAGACCTCAAATCTCAACTGATAGGTTACATTTTTTTCGATCGCCTTTTCACGCCCCGACCACCTGGCTTAAATTTAACCATTGCCCTGGCTGGGATTGGTGTGTTCTTCGCTGCCTTCGTTATCAAACTTAAAGGGCTGGAATTATTAGACGCCATAGTCAGAACGTCTAACGAATGGCAGACTTCACCGCTATCTTCTGACAATCGTCAGTCAGGGTTAGCCGTGCGACTGCGTCGAGCCGCTTTACAAACGAATGCTAATAATGCCATGGTCGTTTTATTAGCTAATGCCTATAGCCATAGTGCCATTTTGCTACTTTTATTTCTACGTTTCCTTCAGTTCAATCCGTTGGGGAGAGAGATACTATGAAATTTCTCCAAAATATCTACGACTGGCTGCAAAAAAACCTCAGACCTCCGAGTGCCTTTTCCTGGGAAACCTTAATATTGCTCAGCCTGTTTTCCCTGTATATGGCTTTCCTGGCCACTGAGTGGGTATCTCAGTTACTGATTAATTTTGCTTGGATTTTCTTGATTTTGGGTGTCTTCTGGGGAACGACATCGGCCAATCAGTTTCGAGTTGGCTACAAGAGTCCGGTAGAACCGGGCTTTCCTTTGAGTCCCTGGATTACTGGGGCGCTAGTCAGTATTTATATCTTTAGTCGCAACGGCGAACTGACACAAGAGACTTTGGTTAGCTGGCCGATTATATCTGCAATCATTGCCGCTTTACCAGATTTTCTAGGAGAAGGGCCTAGCCTCAAAATACCGCCCCCGCAGAAGCGTCAAAACTTAGTCATCCTGTTCGGTACTCAGTTCCTACTGAGTTGCTGGTTCCAGTTCTATTTTGTCATTCAACACTGGTTAGGAGACTATCCCAGTCTGATGGCCGATAACTTCCAACAAAGTGCCTTTGTCGTGAAGCGGGAACTAGCAACCTCAACCATCCCTAGAGGTGCCTTGATCTTAAATACAATGGAACCGAAGTTGGTCGAACGGCTCGATGGTAAACCTTGGTCAGAGGTTGAGCGGTTACTTTTACAAGATCGGCGGGTAAAACTAATTAAGGCCGTCGAAAAGGAAGCCAAGCAACAAATCTCACCCAAGATTGCAGAAGATGCTTATTGGACAGTGAACTCTGCTATTTCATCGAGAAATTCTGGGTACAACCTAGATTTGCGAGCAATTTGGGAAGGACCGCGT
>DATNPC010000534.1:0-4516 GCA_036703375.1 Allocoleopsis sp. | reverse complement strand
GCGACCGGAGATGCAACCAATATTCACGAAATCCGGAATCTTAGAATTAGAACCATTACCAACGCACCCGCACCCGATTTAACCCTTCAAAAGCAGCCAAACACTGACACGTTCATAGCAGGAGGAACTGGCGAATATACGCTAACCGTCAAAAATGTGGGTCAAGGCCCTACCTATGGCCCGGTGACAGTGACAGATACGCTACCTCCAGGCTTCAGCCTTGCCTCAGTCACTACTCCTGGTTGGAGCTGTTCGGAAAACCCCGCAGGAAAAGTGACTTGCATCTATAGTGGCGATTTACGTTCAACCAATCCAGCAACCGACCCAGTCATTTCTCCCGATGAAAGCCAATCGCTTGTTCTCCGGGTTAATGTCCCCAAAACACCGGATGAATACACCAACACCGCAATAGTGACGACGGATGCGGATAGCAACCCAACGAATAACCAGGCTCAGGCTAAGGTACGCGTTGAACCAGTCGGCCAGCCTCGCTTGCGTTTGGTCAAGCGGATTACACGGGTGAATGAAACTCCCTACACGGATGTGGTGGACGACCCAACCGACGCCAACGACGACCCAGGTGTCTGGCCCGTGGGATTGCAGCCTGTGGGACTGGCGAATCTTTCGGACCAATCCCCCGTGCAAAGCGGAGATGAAGTGGAGTACACCGTGTACTTCCTATCTGATGGCGCTCAAACGGCTCAAAACATCCAAATTTGCGACCCGATTCCGGCTCAAACCACGTTTGACCCAAATAGTTTTGGTTCCGGGACGGGAATTGTATTAAATCAAAATCAGGCAACAACCAATCTCAGTAATGACTCAGACACGGATGCCGGGACATTTTTCTCACCCTTGACACCTGTGACTGCACCTTGTCCGGATACCAATAATCCGAATGGTGCGGTAGTGGTACGGGTGGGAGATATTCCCAATACTCCCCCGAACAATGCAGGTTTTGTTCGCTTCCGCGTCAAAATCGACTAAATATGCCTCTGGCAATCGGGTGTAGAAGTGGGTTCTCTTGGGAGCGTTTCACAAGATGCGATCGCAAGTCGTTACTACCAGAAACTAGGCTTTAGCGTACTAACTCCTGCACCAACCCCAGAGGCTTTTAAGTTAATCTGGAGTAAGATGGCTCTCTTACGCAATATCCAACTTGGTGCTTAATTCGCGGGAGAGTTGAGATGGATGTGTACAGATACCTTTTGTTTTACAAACCCTACAATGTCTTAAGCCAGTTTACAGATAAGGATGCTAGCCAACATCATCGTGGTACGTTAAAAGATTTTATTCCCGTGCCTGACATTTACCCAGTTGGACGCCTTGACCAAGACAGCGAAGGATTGCTTCTGTTGACAAATAATGGGCGCTTGCAGCATCGGCTTTCAGATCGACGGTTTCGTCATCCTCGGACATACTGGGTACAAGTAGAACGCATACCTGATGAAGCTGCCCTGCACCAATTACGTCAGGGAGTAGTGATTCAGGACTACCAAACGCGTCCTGCCTTGGTGCAGCTATTACAGGAAGCTCCCCAACTACCACCACGCGAACCACCAATCCGCTTTCGGAAAACAGTACCAACGGCTTGGCTGGAGATAACGTTGACCGAGGGGCGGAATCGGCAAGTGCGGCGAATGACTGCGGCTGTTGGGTTCCCGACTTTGCGACTTGTGCGAGTCGCGTTAGGGGGACGCAATGCAAAGCCAAGCACTCAGCTGCGCTTAGATGGTCTCGAACCCGGTCAATGGCGTGACTTGACCCCCCTAGAAGTTGAAGCACTGCATCAGCTGTGACAAACTCCAGTCAATTCCTGGAATTTGTCAGTCTGCCTTGAGGCTGATTGCCAAGAGCGGAGACGGCGAAATAGCTGCAACCTTCGATTCTGACATGGCAAACTAGATGGCAGTTAGCTCATATACCAAAATTGAGAACCCCCTGACAGGAATTAAGGAAGTTCCATTATGTTAGTTTGTCCCCAGTGTCAGTTCGAGAACCCCAATACAAACAAGTTTTGTCAAAGATGTGGAACTTCCCTGACCCATAAAACTTGTCAGGAGTGCGACGCTCAAGTACCGCTCAATGCAGAAACGTGCCCTAATTGTGGAGCATTGACAGGGACAGTTTGGTGGGCAATTCTTGCTCGAGATCAAGATTTACAATCCGCCACAGTCGGAGCTCAAGCTCTATCTCTTGAGGCTTCAGAACAGGTTGTGAGCACAGCTGTTGCACTTGAGGAGTCTAAAGAATTATCTTCTCCTCTTGAGAGCGACCTACCAACACCGGACAAACCATCAGAGGTATCCTCGACCTCAAAATCAGATGTTAGTCCACTGGATGAACAAGAAGATCGGCTACAGATCGGTTCACCTGTAGAATTAACATCCACAGCGGAGGATTTATCTCTCGCTGAGGACGTTACGTCACCTCAATTCGAGCCATTACCCTCTAAGTCCATTGACAGTAATGACGAGAACAAAAGCGATCGCGACTCTCTCGATCGAAACCCCTCTGTCACTTCGACTATTGTTTATATAGACCCTCAACAGCGTTACCAGCTCTTAGAGCCTCAAAATCTAGAAAAAGCATTCGCTGGTTTAGATAGCACCTATGGCGCATCTATGCGAGTCTTAGACTGTCAGCCATTTCAGAAGTCGCCTCTAGAAGCGCTGATGGAGCAAAAACAAGGCAATTCTCACACGTTGGAATCCCCTGGAAAGCCAGATACGATGAATTGCTTCTCGACAATTCCCTCAGACTCCTGGAAAGTTTTGGGCATCCCAGCGATCGCTCAACCCTATCTTGCTCTTCGTGAGGCATACTACCCCACGGTGCCAGACGTTCATGATGCTTGGCAGCAGGATGGAAAAGCTGTAGTCCTGTTAGAAGATCGATCGGAGTGGCCGCTACTGAGCGATTTGTGGGGGAGCGAACAGCTTTCCACGTTGCAGATTTTATACTGGCTCGATGAAATGGCAAAACTCTGGGAGGCTTTAGAACCTTGGCATTGTCGCCAGAGTCTTTTGGAGGTCAGGAATCTCAGGGTAGATGAAGACCAAGCACTAGGGTTGGTGCGCTTGTATCCGGAAACCCAAGAGCAACAGCTCACGCTACAGGATTTAGGGCGGATGTGGCAGATGTTATTTGACCAGTCTCAGCGAACGCAATTTACTACCTTGGGAGCCATTTTCCGGCAGATGTCCACCAACGAAATTGATACGGTGCAAAAATTGCGATCGCAACTCGAAGCGCTCGCTCACCAACAACAATCGTTAACAATAGCTATGGCTCAATCCGATGATTTGGCTGAGGAAACACCCGCAGAAGACGTGACAACTACTATTGCCATGAAATCTGCCCTTCAAGACATTAATTCACCCAATGAGAGTGAAGATTTACCGACGGTAATTCTGCCAATGCAACTACTCAGTTTGGATGACGCCGGTTGCACGGATATCGGTCACCAACGAGAGCATAATGAGGATTCCTTTGGGATTCAAACGCAAATCAAAAAGCAGGAAACTCCAATCAGTCGCTCGGTACAGGCTCGCGGTCTATATATTCTCTGTGATGGGATGGGAGGACACGCCGCAGGGGAAGTTGCCAGCGCGATGGCCGTCGAAACCCTCAGACGCTACTTTCAAGACCATTGGCAAGACGACCAGTTACCTACAGAAGACACGATCCGTGAGGCGATCCGTTACGCCAATCAGGCTATTTACGATGTAAACCAGAAAAATGCTCGCTCTGGCAGTGGTCGTATGGGGACGACACTCGCTATGATTTTAATTCAGAATACGGATGCAGCGATCGCTCATGTTGGAGACAGTCGCATCTATCGCCTCACCCGTAAACGCGGCTTAGAGCAGATTACAGCCGATCACGAGGTGGGTCAGCGGGAAATTCAACGGGGAGTCGATCCGGCGATCGCCTACGGTCGTCCCGATGCTTATCAGCTCACGCAAGCCATCGGACCGCGCGGCGAACAGTTTATCAATCCCGATCTCGAATTTTTCGAGCTGAATGAAGATACACTATTTGTTTTATGTTCTGATGGTCTATCCGATAATGACCTGATAGAGACTCACTGGCAAACTCATCTCGCTCCCTTGCTCAGTTCCCGTGCCAACCTCGATCAGGGTATCCTTCAGTTAATTGAGCTGGCTAACGAACACAACGGTCATGACAATATCACTGCCATCCTAGTCCGGGTGAAAGTACGACCAAACTTTGAGCAACAGCAGCTCCTTTAAGGTCTGGGAATTGGAGATTAGGGATTGGAGATAGGTTAGCTGTTCGCAAAGTCTCTCGTCTCCACCCTCTCATGTTTCCCCCTCTTAACTCCTTCCCATTCCCAGTCTCGGCTGCGCTATGGTCACACTGACCCTCTTAGATCCCCAGGCATCCACCCCATTACAGCAGTGGAATTTCCCCAGTCAATCCACTATTCGGATTGGTCGTTCTCCGGATAATGACGTTATTCTGAACGACCCCCTAGAGTCACGGTATCACC
>DATNPC010000533.1:0-7458 GCA_036703375.1 Allocoleopsis sp. | reverse complement strand
AGTGAAAATTGGTTTAATTGGAAACTGAATTCTATTGTCGGTGCAAGAATTATATCAGTTCCAGCTAGTACTGTATTTAATGAAGCTCGGCGATTACAGGTTTTAGTAATTGGTATTCTGATTGCATTTTTCTTAGGAGCGATTTGGCTGATTAATCGCTTCATAAAATTGGCAGTTACCCAACCTATTCAGCGCATGTCTAAATTATCTAAACAAGTCAGCACAGGTGATATGAGTGTAGAATTTGAGTATGACTCCAAGGATGAAATTGGCATCCTTTCTACCTCTCTCAATCGAATGAAAATCAGTCTAGAGGTGGCAATGAATCTGCTTAAATCAGAAGGAGAATAAGGGATAAATTAAATCGGTTGTTTCTACTTTATTTTTAAACAATAGTGAACTACAGAGGGCGCAGATAACGCAGAGAAGAGAGAATAGGATAAGTCTCTGAGGAGTATTATATTAGACGTTGCTTAAATTCTATAGCTTGCTTGGAGTTAGGTATTTTTTGGGCTAAAGCTTCTACAAATTCTAGCTTTGAAATAGCTGGATTTCGAGAGAGAGTGCGCTGACAGATAATTGAAGCAATAGGCCCAATCAATTCAGTTAATTCTTGTTGACAGCGAGCGATAAAGCTGGGATCGAGTTGAAATTGAGCTACTGGCTGCGTCGCAGAGGCTATCTCTTGTGTTGCGTTGGAAGATGGTAGTTGAACAGCACTCGTTTGTTCTGTAGTTTTATCGACTTGTTGTGTAGCGGCAGTTGAGTTCGATACGTACTGAGTGCTTTCTATTTCGAGCGGATTGGTTAATGACGTGAGTTGAGAACGTCCCCCAGGAAAATTTAAAGCACGGTGAATTTCTATCAGCGCCTGATAGATTTCTTGAGCTGTTTGCGGACGTCGATGGGGCAGCCGTGCCATTAGGCGATCGAGGAGATCGGCGAGTTGGGGGGAGAGATCGGGAATAGCCTCACGCCAGCGCAATTTGTCGGTCTGAATGTCATAGAATACGCTGGGAGCTTGACCCGTGAGGAGATAAACAAAAGTACGCCCTAGAGCAAAGAAATCCGATTGGGGTAAGGCTTGGCCTGTAAGTTGTTCGGGTGGCGTGTAACCGGCTGAGACGATTCCTGTCACTTCCCCGAAGGCTTGCTTTAATACAAAGCTTTCTGTAATTTCCCTTACCGTGCCAAAGTCAATGAGTACTAGTTGACCATCCACCCTCAGCATAATGTTAGATGGCTTAATATCCCGATGGAAAAAGTTCTGGCTGTGTACCTCCTGTAAGATAGTCGCAAGCTGAGCTAGCCACTGGATGGCTAATTTTTGGTCGATGGGACTACCTCGTTTTTTGATGTATTGCTGTAAATTCAATCCCTCAATCTTTTCCATTACCAAGCAGTGCAATGGTTCCGACTGATTTTTGGCAAAAAAGAGGAAGTAAGCATTGGGTTCTACTTTGGGAATGCCATGGTGCTGTAGGCGAGTCAGCACTTGGGCTTCTCGTTGAAAGAGTTCGACATGCTTGGGATGGTTGCTGGTGAGAACTTTCAAGACTTTGGGGATGTCGTTGTGTTCGCCTAGCGCCCGCACGGCACTATCGCTCACTTCATACGTTTTGCCGAAGCCACCGCTGCCCAACTGATACATCACTCGGTAGCGTCCTTCCAGCAGCAGTTCCGAGTGACAGCTTTGACAAAACAGTTCAGTGTCACGGTTTTGGGGATTCGGGCAATGGGGATTAATGCAAAGGCTCATCCGGATTTGTTGATAATGGGCTAGCACATGTGGTGACTCCCCTGCCTGATGTGGCTCTTGACCTCACGCGATTGACTTCAGATGCAAGCGATCGTTCGATCTTTAGGGAATTTGAGGAGGTGGAGAGCGAACTACTTAACCCTATAGTAAAGTCTTCTGCTGTGGGAAGACATTTTGCGATCGCATAATCTAAGCATGACCCTTCAGCGTCAGGAGTATCCAATCTTGCACGTCCAAGCGCGACGCGTTTGAGAGCCCGTGAGTGGCAAGTGAGATGGGGAACTCAAGCCGCTTGAACCAAAAAGGCTCTAAATTTTGACGAGTTTGAACACGGGGAGATTTTTAACTGGCTCAACGGGATAGAGCTGAATCGTTGGCTCCTTCAACAGTTTGTCTAACAACTTCTGCGACGGATCGATAATAAATACATCGCTAAACTCCGGAGAAATTGTGGGAAGCGTCCCATCAAACACAACCTGATATCTCGCTTTTGGTTCCACCCAATAACTCAACGAGACAATAGTAAAGAAATTGTGGGGAGGAAAATTGCGAGGCATTTCCCTCACGACTAACGGTTTACTGGCTTGATTGACTACTGGTGCGAGTTCTGGATTGAAACCATTGGTTTTCTTCTGCCACCACACCTGTGATGGAGAATAAACAGCATCGGAGAGAACTCCCACGGATAGCACGGTGACGAGGATAATTTGCCAAACTTTCTGTTGCCGCATCCTCAGAGGCGTGTAGCTAATTTTGAAACTCAGCAAGTAGGCAACCGCTAGCTGAATTCCTAGATGACAGGGAACAAAATACCGAGGCAAGAACGAGCGCCGTCCGCCCAAAATGATATCGGGCAAGGCTAGAGCTAAGGCGTTAACTGCCATTAAGCTAATGACAAATAACCAAACTTGCCGAGGTGCTTGACGACAGAGAAAATAGATTGAGTACCCTACTAAGATTAATAGAGCAAACATGGCGGCAAGCGTGACCACTATTAGAGGGAAGGGAGAATCGAAAAGAGTTGCCGAACGAAGACCTAGATCGAAGAAATCACCGCTAATATTTGCTGACCAAGTTTTCACAAACTCTGAAATGGCTTGCCTGGGGCTTTTACTTTGCTCTGGAGTTGCTCGGATGATTTGCGGTAAGTAATAGATGACGATCGCTATCCACGGCAAAAAGGCGATAAATCCCGTCATCGTAGCCATCAGATAACCCTTGAGGGCTTGCGTTCGTCGAAAGCCTTCCATGACGGCAATATAGATACCGTGACTAATCGCAACAAAGGCAAAAAACAGATACGAATATAATCCCAATGCTACTGTTGCTGCGTAAATGCCCCAATATCGCGGTGTATTGACACGTCTTGCTCGCAACAGGACAGCACTGGATATCAGCGTTGTTAATATCCATAAGGTGTAGGGACGCGCTTCCTGTGCGTACACTAGATGGAATGGCGAGACGGCAACCAGAGCGATCGCAATCCATCCCACTAAAGATGATTCAAATAGCTCCAGGCACAGCCAATAAATGCAGGGAAATACCAGCACGCTCGTAACAGCAGGCAAGCTTCTCATAGAGGCGATCGAATCCCCAAACAATCTTGCCCAGTATCGTGCCATAACAAAATACAGGGGAGTCAGTTGAGGTTCTTCGGTAATCAGACCTTTGACCGTATCCGTGACGTTTTTGTCTGAATTGAGGTGCTGATACTTTTGTAGTTCGTCCGCCGTAAAAATTTTATTTTCCGATACTTGCCGAACGATCGCTGGTTCTGTGTAGCCCGATACTCGGAATGAGGTGTACAGTTCGTCTATCCAGTAGACTTTGCGATCGAGATTAACAAAGCGAAAAAATAAACCTAGTATCAATAAGCTAATGATGATAACGCGCAGCCAATTTGGAGGCAGTAGCCCATTGAACGCGTTCCTCAAGTTAGGGGGAGAGGTGATTGCCATCTGCTTGAATATTCGCCCAGCAGTTCCCATACTTAGCTCCTCTCCAACGTTAGGTAGATGACAATCTGTTTTATTTTGTTAAATATTTTTAATATCTTAGTCTATCGGCTTAGTGAGTAATTACTCCTTTGGACAGAAATTTGAAGTGGCACAACTTAGCCTTTTGATAGAAGAATGGATGAGGTTGAATAATTAAATAAGTTCTCAGAGTCAGCAAAACCAGCCCTTGAAAAAATGGATTAAATCATCTAGTTGTCATCCATTGATTCCAGTTTGCACAAGTTTGCACAAGTTTGCACAAGTTAGAATAATAATAAAACAAATCCTAAAACTGCTTGATATTAAATGTTGCAGCATCTGACAACACTTCCAAAAAATAGATTTTAATTTTGACTAAATCAACCAAAACAACACCAGCATATCTCAATTTAATTTCCAGTCAATTTACCTAGAGAAAGTGGTTGGAATGTCTGTTCATTTTGAGTTTCCCCATCTTTAATATTAAAGCCTAATGAATCTCCATCATTTCTACCAAAGTTATAGCGCTTCTCAATTGAATGAGGTACAGCACACAAGCGTGAAACCTAAGCTCAGCAAGGCAAGCAAAAAAGCTGATAGCTGATAGCTGAATGCTAAACGCTATATATTATTCATCGATTAACTCAAGTTACTTTTGTTAAGATATATCCTTCTCATCCCCATGCCACCTGACTGCTGATTTTTCGCTAGCCGTAGAAAATTCTTCGTGGAATAGTATTGAATTGAAGAGGATCATCACGTAAGCTCTGTTCCTCCTGCCATGTAAGGGAAGTCCCCAGAAGCTGTAGGATAGGCTCGCCGCCATTCCTCTGAAATCTGCTGAGTCTTAGAGACAAGGGATTACAGCGACCTCAGGCTTCCTGCATAAGCGATCGATGCAAGGGAGATAAGTACTACCGTGACCGAGCAGAAACAAACTGTTGCAAAAACTCCTATGTTACATTCAGGGCTGTTGCTTCAAGACCGCTATCGAGTCGTTAAGAAACTGGGTCAAGGAGGATTTGGTCAAACTTTTGAAGTAGACGATCGCGGTATCCCAAAAGTTCTCAAAGTTCTCAGACTGGATCGTTTCCAAAACCCAGACGGAAAAAAAAAGGTCATCTCTCTATTTCAGCGAGAAGCAACAGTCCTCAGTCGCCTGCAACATCCCGGCATTCCTAGAGTAGAGGCAGATGGATATTTCACGATTGTAGAGCCGACTGGCGATATCCTGCACTGCCTGGTGATGGAAAAAATTGAAGGACTTAATTTGAAGCAGTGGCTGGAACAACACGACAATCAACCGATTAGTCAAGATCTGGCACTCTCTTGGTTGAAACAACTGGCAGACATTTTGGATCGAGTGCATCAACAGGATCTCGTCCATCGGGATATCAAGCCCTCCAACATCATGCTCCGACCCAACGGACAACTCGTTTTAGTTGACTTTGGTGCGGTGCGGGAACTCACGGATACCTTCTTGCAGAAACAGGACAAGAACATCACAGGGACTGTGATTATTTCCACAGGTTACACACCACCCGAACAAGCTGAAGGTAAAGCTGTACTACAATCTGATTTCTTTGCTCTCGGACGCACCTTCGTTTATTTGCTGACCGGCAAGAACCCCGCAGATTTCGATCGAGACCCTCGCAATGGTAAGTTGAACTGGCGAGATAGCGCCCCACAGATTTCTCAGCAGTTGGCCGATTTGATCGATTACTTGATGGCAGTCTTTCCGGGCAGGCGACCGCAAACACCCAAGATTCTTTTGCGTTGTCTTGAAGAGGTTGTCTTTCCGGTACCGTCGGTACCTACTACCGTAGCCTATGGCAGGGAACTCGGACGTGGAATATTGACGAAGCCAGACGATGTCCCCTCATCTCGCCAGGAATCGCGGCCTCAAACAACCCAGCCAAGCAGTCCCACCTTTAGTCGAAAACAAAAGCCCCTGCTGGCTCTCATTGCGAATTTTCTATCCACCAAGACACCCATTAATCCCTGGCAAAAGACTGAAGTGCGCCGCACGCTTTCGGATCATACTGATATCGTGAGAGCTGTAGCGATTAGCCCAGATGGACAAATGTTGGTCAGTGGTAGTTACGACCGAACCATCAAGTTGTGGTCGCTACGGACTGGCGAACTCCTACAAACACTGACTGGTCATAGCCATCGAGTCAGTTGCCTTGCCATTAGCCCCGATGGACAACTACTGGCCAGCGGTAGTTATGACCGAACGATTAAATTGTGGGCATTGCCGACGGGAGAACTGCTACATACGCTTACGGGACATTTGGAACGAATTCGCTCCATCGCCTTTAGTCCCAACAGTCACATGCTCATTAGTAGCGCGCTGCAAATTAAAGTATGGGCAGTCCTGACTGGCAAACTCCTGCGTACCCTAGGCGAACACTCCGATTCTTCTCGGCTTGCTGCCTTTAGTTCAGACGGTCAAACCTGTGTCAGTGGAAGTTTAGACGGAACCCTAGAAGTTTGGAATCCCCATAGCGGCAAACTACTACGTAGTTCTTCTAATCAGGCGAGTGGATTTACATCGAGTGGTATCACCTCCCTTGTTTTTAGTCCAGATGGTCAAACCTTCGCGACTGGTGGCGGTACAAGCATCCAGCTTTGGAATCCTCACACCATGCAACGACTCAACAGTTTTTCCACTCAGCTGAGTGGCATTACGTCCCTTGCCTTCAGCCGAGATGGTCAAATCCTGGCAACTGGCTGCGGCAAGACAATCGAGCTATGGAATTTGGATTCTGGCAAACGGATGTGCATTTTATGCGGTCATACTAAGGCCGTAGAATCAGTTGCCTTTAGTCCAGATCGATACATTCTCGTCAGTGGCAGTGGCGACCAAAAAATTAAAATTTGGCAGCCAGTCCCGTAGTGGCTTGAGACAAAAACGAAAGACTCTCGCTCACCATATATAGCTATCAGCAGTCAGCTTTCAGCGGTCAGCTAATCGCCTAGACCGGGAAAACCCTTCTGTCACAGTACGTTAGATCTTTCGTGAGAGCGGGCAAAACAGCCGCAAGTAACTTGCGGCTGGCGATTAACCGGCTGGTTCGTAATTGCGCCAGACACCGACTAAGACACCTTGCACCTGCACGCTATTTGCCATCACTTCGATGGGTTCATACTGGGGATTGGCTGGTTTAAGTGTGACGTGTTCGCCTTTACGGTAAAAGCGTTTCAACGTTGTGCCATAACCTTCCACTCGTGCAGCAACAATTAGACCATTCTTAAGCTGTTCTGGATCGGAGATGGGTCTCATAATGACGAAGTCTCCTTCAGCAATTAAGTCTTCAATCATGCTGTCTCCAATTACCCGCAAGGCAAAATTACCGGGTTGACGGAACATCGTAGATACGTCGAGATGATCGATCGCATCTGTAAAGGGTTCGACCAAACCACCGGCCGCAATTGCTCCTAGGACGGGTATGCCCCCAGGAGCAGAAGCGAGAATCCGAATGGTGCGAGCTTTGCCTTCTGTCCAGTCGATGTATCCTTTGGCTCGCAAATGCTCCAAACGACTCTGAACGGGGGCTGGCGAACGTAAGTTCATGGCCCGCATCATTTGTCGGATCGAAGGTGCATGTTGCGACATGCGAATATAATCGACTAGCCAGTCATAAAGTTGTTGTTGGGCTTCAGTCAGGGGTTCCATAAGACTACAGGGGGGCAAAAAATCATGTTGAGGGGGTAGGGACT
>DATNPC010000532.1:0-11042 GCA_036703375.1 Allocoleopsis sp. | reverse complement strand
AATTTAAGGCAGTCTGATGTAATACTGTGATATCTGCCTAAAGGCATAATTGCGCCCTTTATGCCCCAATTCCAATCCAGACATCGCAATGTCGCGGTGCTAACACAACAAGGCTTCCAAAAGCTCCAGTGTTCTATTGCTCAGTTAGACAGTTGGAACTTCATCACCCAAACCTGTTCCCTGGAGGCTTTAAGCGAACGGACTGGGCTATCCCCACAAACCCTCAGTAAAGTTCATACCCGCCAAACGAATGTTGATCTGCGTACTCTGGTTCGCTACTTTACTGCCTTTGAGCTAACTTTAGAACCCAGTGATTATCTCACTCCACCTCCGGCAGATAAAAAGCTGGAGGCAGCTCCCGCTTCCTCCTCCAATAGCATTCCAGCCAGTCCAATCCCGGCTTCTAGCCCTATGGTCAGTTGGGGCATGGCTCCGGACGTATCCGTGTTTTATGGTCGCAGCACAGAGTTGGATACCTTACACGATTGGGTGCTCCAGCAACACTGTCGTTTAGTTGCTCTCGTCGGTATGGGTGGCATCGGTAAAACCTGGCTGGCAACCCGATTAGCCGAACAGCTACAGGGTAAATTTCAGGCTGTCATCTGGTGCAGCCTGAAATCCCTATCCCAATTATCCCACTCCTCCTACTCCTTCAGCGATTTCATCACCGACCTGCTTCAACACCTTGCCCCTGCATTTAAACCTCCCATACCCGAAACAACCCACGTCAAGATTCGATGCCTCCTTGACTGCCTGCATCAGACTCGTTGCCTGCTGGTTCTGGACAGTGTGGAATCGGTTTTGCCAAAATACTGCCCATCCTCTGCTAGTGAAAACAATGACGCGATCGCAAATCCACACTATGAGGATGAATATGCGTTATTACTTTGCTCTCTCAGCCAGGGAAGACATCAAAGCTGCGTAGTGCTAACCAGTCGGGAGGAACCCAAAAGCATTCAGCGACTATCAGGGAACAACTTATCAATCCGAGCCTTCCACCTCCAGGGGTTGCAACAGGCAGAGGCGCAGCAGATATTTGAAGCGAAGGGCATTTTCCAGGGCACTTTAGATGAGTGGAGTCAGTTAGTTACCTACTATGACGGCAATCCCTTTTTCTTGGAGACGGCTGCAACCACTATTCAGCATCTATTTGCGGGCAACGTTGCGGCATTCCTCGACCAGAATACTCTCATTTTTGATGAGATTAAAGAAACGCTTGACCAACAGTTGGATGATTTACCTCATTTAGAACAAACCATTGTTAAAGTCCTGGCTAAGCAGAAAACCTCGATCAGGTTTGCCGAGTTGCGATCGCACATTCCATGCACAACCTCAACAGCAGCGCTGTTAGCTGCCTTGCAATTCCTGATAGCACGGTCTCTTCTCGAACGATCGTCAGAACACCTTTCCCTACCACAATTACTGAGGGACTATATAAAGGAAAGGTATGCTAAGGATGCGACCGGATGTACTATGAGACACAGCGAAACGACCTCAGTATGGACTAACCGTGTTAACCAAACAGGAAGCGATCGCCATAGAGGTCAGCGAGATCGTGTTTCAGGTGGGTGAGGACGGATTGGAGAGTGGGGTTCATGGGAAGTGGGGCGATCATAGCTATGCTCATTATCTCCCCTGCTTGCCGATCGTTCAGCTAACCGCAAAGCCATCGTACTGGCGGATAAATGGAGAATGGTACGCTAGTACGATGTCGGTTTTGGGGATGCCTTGTTCAGTGAGTTCATTAGCAATGCCAACCTCTGTGCCATCATATTGAATCCAAAGTTTCTCGCCCTTAATGTCAATGTGGATCAAAACCCCATAAACGCGCTTTTTCTGTAGCCAACCTGCCCGCAAGACCTGGTAGCGATCGCGCTCCCGATCGAATAAAATCTCCATCTCAATGTCACCATAGGCGGGTTGAATTTGACTATGAGCCAGCAGAATTGACTGTACAATTTGGCGATAGTGTTCTACCTTATCCATTGCGCGATCCTCCTGTCTTCTACATCATAGATAACCAAATAGATCTGATATTCTCTGACTCCCTCTTCAATAAATCGAAGTCGAAAGAAATCCTCATAGGTTTGGCTCGGTACAGCTAAGTACAGGATTCTGGTTGGTTCTTGAGATCGCAATGCCCGTCGATAGTTAAGATATTGACCAACAGCCGTATGAAACTCGGAGATGGCAGAGGGATTCGTGAAGCTCTTAACGTCCACGGCGATTTTCTCGGAATCGCGTTGAGCGGCGAGAAGGCGTTCGGCACCCAAATCGATTTGCATTTGCACATCACCATAGTCAATGGGAAAAGGATCGTGGGTGACCTGCCATCCTGCTGCAATCAGGGCATCTTTGACGACATTATCGAATAAATCTCTTGCCATCGAGAAATTCAGCTATTTTTCATTGTAGGGCGATCGTATCTTGAATACTTGCTCAACCATCAATACTCAGCTAATCGCCATTTCAACTGTTTGATGGTCTGTTGTGATAGTGGAATCACAGGCGCGATCGCTTGTTCAATTCGCTACAGCGTGCGAGTATCTTCAAAGGTGCAGACTCGTCAACAGCATGAACAAACAGGTTGCTTTTCTCGGACTAGGCGTAATGGGTGGCTATATGGCCGCAAACTTGGCGCGAGGGGGTTACTCGGTCAAAGCTTGGAATCGAACGCCCAACCGTCCTGGTGTAGAAGTCGCCGCGAGTGCTGGTGCAACCGTCGTGTCATCGATTGGCGAAGCTGTTGAAGCAGTCGATATCATCTTTTCCTGTGTTAGTGATGTTCCCGATGTTGAGGAAGTCATACTTGGAGCAGGAGGAGTTGCCGAGTCTGCCAAACCTGGCGCTTTAGTCATTGACACCAGCACGATTGGCCCGGATGCGGCGCGAAAAATAGGTACTGAACTGAAGACGCACAACCTACGCTTTCTCGATGCCCCCATTTCTGGCGGAGATATCGGCGCGAAAAATGGCACCCTAACGATTATGGTGGGAGGCGAACCCAGTGATTTTGAGGAAAGCAAGCCCGTACTGGAAGTTCTCGGCAAAACGATTCGTCTTTGCGGCTCGGTTGGTAGCGGCCAAGCCGTGAAGCTTTGCAACCAAGTGCTGTGCGCTCTCCACATGGTAGGTTTATGCGAAGCAATGGAGCTAGCCGAGCAGCAGGGAATCGACCCCAACTTAGTAGTCGAGGTATGCAGTACGGGGGCGGCTGGGTCGTGGGCGCTGTCGAATCTGGGACCGAAAATCATAGAGTCTGATTTTCGACCCGGTTTCATGGTTAAGCACATCCTCAAGGATTTGAGGCTGGTGAAGGACAGCCTCAAATCATCAGGTCACGAGTTGCCAGGAGTTGAAATTAGCGATCGCCTTTTCAAACTTGTCCAAGAACTCGATGGCGGCATGGGCGGCGAACAGGGAACGCAAGCGATGATTCGCGCTTACCGTGAGACAGAGCAATCTAACTCGTAGTTCGGCAGAAATTATCAAGTAGCGGCTGCTGTGGGTTTCGTGGTTGACCACGGAAAAGACTTGTACTTAACGTAAAAGCCACCCAATACCAGCAGGACGATCGCAGCAGTTCCCACACCAAGAGGACTGGGAAGCCAAAACACGGCTTCTATGTGGTTCAGTTGTCCAGGCTTGAGCGTCCATACCAGTCGATGCCCATCGTCGTAAACCTCTGGACGAACAAGATTTTCGGCTTGCTCGATACTGCGCGCTCCCCAAGGAGTTTCTAAACTAAACTGCAAGTCTAACAGGGAATCTGGACTAACAATCACCGTACCCTTGGCAGAAATCACGCCGAGCGATCGCAAGTCTAGGTCATAGCTTAATCGATTCCGTTGCCAAAAGATTAAGTTGCCTTGAGTGAGCTGTAATTTAGAACTGAAGTTGGGTAAATTCGAGGGTTCAGTAGCTTTCGAGGCAGATTTTTTCTTCGCGATCGGGTTAAAAAATTGGTTAAACTTTGACTCTAATTCTGCGCCGCTACTGAATGGGATTGTGACAACCAGTTCTTGGTCAGAAATTCGCTTGACTTTCCCCTGAAGCTGCTTTGCCCGACGTTCTATGCTTTTGAGCCATTCGGCAGCCTGAGAATTACTAAAACTCGTCAGCTGTTCTCCCAGCTTAATATGCTGCACGATCGCGCCATGATGCTGACCCTGAAAGTTAAGCCCAACATCATAGTTGACGCAGCCAGCAAGGAGCAGAGATGACAGCAAGATTACCCACAAAACCCGCAAGCGGCTTCCCAACCATCGGATAAGCTGCCCTATATGAACAACGGCTAATGTCATAACATCCTCCTTACTATATGTTTACAGCGCTGCCCATCCTATACAAACTTCCATCAACACGGGGAAGCTTAAGCTGCAAACCAAATTAACCCACCTACAATCAGACTCAAAGCGATGAGTGCTACCCAAACAAATCGATTGTCTTTGGTGTTGACTTGACTGAGGTCGATTGGTTCTGGTTCTGGCTTACGAGTACGGATCGGATTTTGACCGCGCCGATCTTTAGGCTCGCTGTCTGCGATCGTACCTAAGTCGGGGATGCGCGTCATCCATTCTTCTGGTCGTTTGAGCTGAGGTGCTTTGAGAATGTAAAGTAAGCGTTTGCCTTGCTTGCTGGTTTCTAGGTTGGGATGACGAGTGAGTTGCTCGCAAAGCGCTATCGCTTCCGAGCATTGGTCTGCTGCTTCATAGGCTGTGACTAACCACAACTGTGCTTCTCCTCCCAAGCGAGAGTTGCGGCCGATCAAAGCAGTGGCTATTTCTAAATGCTTTACAGCCGCACGATACTCACCCCGCTCAAACGCGGCTTTCCCTGCTTGGTACTCGATTTGAAATTTTTCTTTGTTTTCTGAACTCACGTTTCGATTCGATGGGTAGATTTAGCTATGACCGCTTTAAAAAGTTGAATTAACTTCGTTCGTTGCTAATTGCTAGAGAACTACTGACTAACTGTTCGCTGGTGTTGAACTCTTTAAATTTTAAAATTAGTCGGCGATTGCTGAGTCTAGATCGAGTCGTTCAAGCGGGTGAAGTCGAGTCTCTATCCTGGGTTGTATCTTGAAAGTGACCCGCGATCGCATTTACTCAAAACTCCACTAACTTGAGGAACCGGATTTTCAGCAAGACATTCTGTTTGTTTAATCATCCCCTGCATGTTTTGAGGTAGAAACGATGCTTGACACAGTTCTTTCTCGGCAATCTAGCTCAACTTGGTTGAGGCTGACTCGCGCTGTAGCTCCCCTCTCTCTGGGTGCTATTGTACTGACCTCAGTGGGAATGTCAGCGCAAGCATTACCTGTGGTCATTCAGCCGCAGTCCTGCGGTAGCTATATTTATGGCAATCCAATTCCTGCGCCCGTGCCGGTAAATCCGATTACAGGACAGCCTTGTGCGCTGTCCTCCTCTACCGTCATTGTCACGCCAGGGAGAGGTACGATTCAGGACTCAACCTTGATTAGACCAACGATTATTAATTCAACAGTCTCTAATTCAGTACTGGTTGACCCGGTGATTATTAATTCACCGAGAGTTTCCAGAGGTGTCTTCGTACCCTCCCGCGTCATCTACAATCCTCCGGGAGTGAGAATTCGAGTTGGCTTCTAGCCAACTGTCGCCGAGGGCATAAATTCTGAGGCGACGATCATGGAACCGATGCCTAAATCCGTGAAGATTTCCAGGAGTAGCGCGTGAGGAACGCGGCCGTCAATAATGTGGGCAGCACGAACGCCTTGAGCAAGCGATCGCACGCAACAGTTTACCTTGGGAATCATCCCACCAGCCACAATGCCCTCTTCAATCAGTTTGCGCGCCTCCTGGATATCCAGCTTGGCAATCAAGGTCGATGGATCTTTGTAATCCTTCAAAATCCCCGCTGTATCGGTCAGTAAAATTAACTTTTCTGCCCCCAATGCCGCAGCAATTTCACCGGCAACTGTATCGGCATTGATGTTATAGGCTTGCCCTGTTTCGTCTGCGGCAACACTCGATACCACCGGGATGTAGCCACTACTGACCAGAGACTCCAACAGTTTAATATCTACGCTTTGGACTTCCCCAACAAAACCAATCCCTTCGCGACCTTCGGGACGAGCTTTGATTAAATTCGCATCTTTGCCGCACAGCCCGACGGCTTGCCCACCAGCGCGGTTTATGAGAGAAACCAATTCCTTATTGACTCGACCGACTAGTACCATCTCCACGACATCCATCGTGGCAGCATCTGTTACCCGAAGACCATGCTTAAATTGGGGTTCAATGCCTAATTTTCCCAACCAACTGTTGATTTCTGGCCCACCCCCGTGAACGACCACTGGTCGCACGCCGACACAAGCCAAGAAGACCACATCGCGGATAACTTTGTCTTTCAGCGAACCGTCTTTCATCGCAGCACCACCGTACTTGACGACGACCGTTCGACCAGCAAATTGTTGGATGTAGGGTAGTGCCTCGCTGAGGACTCGCACGCGAGTCGCTTCAGTTTCCCTAATGTATTCGCTATCGTTGAGCATGGGCAGCGAACCTAGAACCTAAATGAAGTGTCGAAAGCAGTTTAGATCATTTACCTGCAATTCGGCTGAAGTTGAACCTTGATTTCCAATTTCGACCGATGCGCTTTTTGCATCACAACTCGTCAGTCCGTTAAGATGCTCTCATTTCGTAAATCCCGCAAGAGCTAACGCTAAAGGTGAGGATGGTCGGAGAGAACCCGGTCATCGCAAGTTTTGACCGTGACCGTCTTAACTGTTTTTGCTGAACTCAACTGTATTGGCTTATGCAGCACCACCCCAACCTCAATCAGCTCCAATTCCTATAACTTATGTTGCTACGACAAAAGATTGCACATTATCTAGAAGATGTTGAAGCACCAGTCGGTAGATTTGTTAATTTGTTCATTTTAGGACTGATTTTGCTGTCTTCAGCAATATTCGTAGCACAAACCTATCCACTGCCTACTTCTATTCGGAAGATAATTGATGCTATTGATACGTTAATCGGAATCACATTCGTTGCAGAGTATCTCATTCGGTTCTGGTGTGCTAATCACAAAATCAAATTCTTACTGAATCCTTTTTCTATCATCGATCTAATTGCAATAACCCCTTTTCTACTCAGGATAACCAACATCCAGTTTATCCGCATGTTCAGATGGTTTAGGATTTTGCGACTCGTTCGATTTATCAGCCTTAAGGTTTATTTTTTACGAATAAACTCAGAAGATGGGGTGATTTTTGCCAGAATATTATTTACCTTATTTACAATTATTTTTGTTTATTCAGGTTTAATTTATCAAGTTGAACATCGAGCCAACGCGCAAGCTTTTGAAACGTTTTTGGATGCGTTCTATTTCTCAGTCGTTACCATGACAACTGTAGGATTTGGTGATGTGACGCCAACTTCGGAGGGCGGTCGATTACTAACAGTCTTAATGATTTTGACGGGAATTGCTCTTATTCCCTGGCAATTAGGCGATTTAATCAAACAATTGCTCAAAACCGCTAACCAAATTGAGAAAACTTGTTCGGGTTGTGGTTTACCGTTTCATGATACTGATGCTCAGTTCTGTAAAATTTGCGGCACTCAGTTGGAACGCATGACTTCCCTTCCCGTCGAAGAATATCGATAGCTTTACAGAGGATCGAGTCCAACGTCAAGTACATCAAGCGAATTGAGCGGTATTGCCCTGATGCTGAGGCTCTTGCTAGGTATACTGTTTGAGTTATTGTTGTGAAGCGGCGATCGCTGTACGCCCTACCTGAAAACATCCAGCTAATCGGACAGACCAGTAGGAGCAGTAGATGCCAGCTTCAGGTGTGGGGAACGTAAATTATAAACTTGGAATCTTAAGTCGAGAAACCGACTTCGTAACACTATTGGCTCTGAGGACCATTGATTGTGAAACTTCGCTGGCTATTACCCAGTTTTTTAGGTTGTTTCTGTTTTTTGCTTTCATCTCCTGCTCATGCGCGTCAACTACTGTTTTGGCGTTTTGACGCTAATCAAAATCGACTGGTCTTTACGACCGATGACGGGGTTCAACCTCAAGCTCAATTACTCGCTAACCCTACACGTTTAGTCATCGATCTGCCTGGTATTATCCTGGAAAATCCGACAACGGAGCAGTCCGTGGGAGGGGCAGTTCGTTCGGTGCGAGTGGGACAGTTTGATGGTGATACAACGCGCTTAGTGGTTGAACTCAATCCTGGCTACACCATCGACCCCCAGCAAATTAAATTTCGGGGCATTTCTCCTCGGCAGTGGACTGTGCAATTACCACTGCCGGAACGCGTAGGACAATTTTCCAGTCAGTCGTCTCTATCTCCACTCCGTAACTTGCCACCGAAGACAGTCAGTAGTTTACCTGTAGACTTACCTCGTGTTGCCAACAGACGCTTAGTCGTGATGGTCGATCCAGGACACGGTGGGAAAGACTCTGGAGCAATCGGAATTGGTGGGCTACAGGAGAAAAACATTATCTTGTCCATTTCACAACGAGTAGCGGAACTGTTGGAGCAACAGGGCATTCATGCTATTTTGACGCGAACGAGCGATTATTTCGTAGACTTAGCGCCGCGTGTGGAAATGGCACAACAAGATCGTGTCGATCTATTCGTCAGCATTCATGCCAATTCCATCGATAACCGCCCAGATGTTAATGGCTTGGAAACGTACTATTACGATAGCGGGCTGAGACTGGCGCAAACCATTCACAATAGCATTTTGCACAGCATTGACATTAACGATCGCGGAGTGCGAAAAGCGAGATTTTACGTTCTCAGGAACAATCCAATGCCAGCCGTTCTTGTCGAGGTGGGTTTCGTGACGGGCGAGCGAGATGCGCCCAGGTTGGCATCTGCCGCTTATGAAAACCAAATGGCACAAGCGATCGTCAACGGAATCTTACAGTACATCCAGCAAGATCCTCAGCTTTCCCGGCGTTAAGGATTTACTGGAGACTAGTGGTAGCACTCGATAATAGTTAGCATGCGTAGCGCACGCGCGTCACAGAGCTATTCTCAAATGAGTTGAATTCAGGTCATTGGTAGAGGCAAAGCAGGCTTTGCCTCTACGAGTAACTGACCATCGACTGATTAATTCCGTCTTTAGATAGTTGCATTTGTGTAGTTTCGTAATAGCTGATTGAGCACTCGCTTTCAGCCAAAAGTCTTAGATTTGTAAGCCAAGCTACTGAACTTAATAAAACAGCTTATAGATACTTTACATTTTTTCAGATAGCAGCCAAGATCGAGTAAATACTCTGTCAGTATTTTTCATCGCAACTAATCCTAGTCCATTAAGGGAGAGATGCAACGCACTCCATGAAGTACGGTTGCTGCGATCGAGCTAACGCTCTATGCTCTGCAGCAAAGTATTTTATCAGTCATAGCGATCGCGCTCCTTAGTACTCCTGCATCTACTGACTTAACCGAACCTTTTAGATTTTCAGTCTCATCAGGGGAACGCTAGAAGGTCATGCTAATTCTTTGTTGAAAAAAATAAACTGCAAAACATCTAAAACATTAGTATGGATGCTTCAGAACTCCTAGAACGTTATCAAGCAGGAGAAAGAGATTTTCGTAACGTTCGCTTGCCTTGTGCCGACCTGAGTGATGCACAACTGCTGGGGGTCAACCTCAGTGGTGCCGACTTAAGCGGTATCGACCTAACCAACGCCGAACTCAGTGGTGCCGACCTTAGTGGTGCCAACTTATTGGGGGCTGACTTGAGCGATGCCGACTTAGTCAGTGCCGATCTCCGGAATGCTAACCTCAGTGGTGCGGAAATGATTGATGTTGCACTCAACGATGCTGACCTGAGTACGGCGACATTGTTGAACGCCAATCTCAAGTATGCCGATTTGAGCGATGCATCCTTAAGCGGTACCTCCCTAAGCTATGCCAATCTATTTGCGGCTAATCTGTTTGGTGCAAACCTGCTTGGTGCTGACCTGAGTTATGCCAACTTGTTTGCTGCCGACTTGTTTGGTGCCAACTTGCTAGGGGCAGATCTGAGTTATGCCAATCTATTTGGTGCCAATCTCAGTTATGCAAATTTGCTCGGGGTCAATATGTATTATCCCGTGAGCTTGCTGGCAGCTAACTTGAGCGGTGCCAACTTGTTGGGAGCAAAGCTCAAAGGTGCTGACCTGACGACAGCGACGTTGACTGAAACAAAATTGGTCGATACTTACTTGCAGCATGTCAATTTGCTGCCTTCTAACCGAGACCATGCCAAGTTAAGCGGTCTGCTCAATACTATTTCTGGTTGGGAATAGCAGGATGAGGATGTTCGGCAGTCTTGGTCAACAGAGCCTTTAAGCTCTGAATGATTAATGCAGTCGCACCGATCAAAATTAGTCCCGAAACGACCAGGCTAATCGCACCATCTGCCCATAGCCAATTCAGCGCCCAAACCGCGATCGCCGCTAAGATAACACCAATCGAACTGACGGCATCAGCGAGAACGTGCAGAAAGGCTGCTCTGAGGTTGAGGTCGTGATGGCTGTCTTTGTGCAGCAGGATGATATTAGCGCTATTCACCCCAAATCCCACGCTAGCCGTTGCTAACATGGGCAGACTAAGAATTTCTACAGGAGGCGATTGAAGACGCTCTACAGCTTCCCAACCAATCCAAAGCGCGATCGCGACCAACCCGATACCATTAACTAGTGCCGCGAGCACTTCTACTCGGCGATTCTTCGGTGCTGACTCCGGGGAAGAACTGCGCTTGTTGGCTATCCAGGTCGCTAGCAATGCCAGTACCAACGCTAAACTGTCTGAAAGCAGATGGCCGGAATCCGCCACCAGCGCCAGACTATGACTAAACCACCCTACGGCTAACTCTGCTAGGGCAAAGCTACAAATGAGAACTAGAGCAGTTAGCAGTAACCGAACCTTAGCGCCTGACTGAGGCGGAGGCATGGGTGTGGTGTGATGGACGCAGGAAGCAGAGTGATGATGCATTGAATTGGGCTGACAAGGGTGGAACTAGACGTTGTAAAAGCGATCGCAACCTGAATAC
>DATNPC010000531.1:0-9290 GCA_036703375.1 Allocoleopsis sp. | reverse complement strand
GGAAGACCATCAGTTTTCTACAACCACCAAACTCAACGCTGCGGTTATCTTTGCACTCGCTGGGATTGCTCAGGGGCAAAATGCGGCTGGGGGCGATATTAACAAGACGGCTATTTTTGGCGATCGCGTTCGGCTCAATTTTGATACTAGCTTCACGGGCAAAGATTTACTCCGAGTTAGACTCCAAGCACTCAACTTGGATGCCTTCTCTGCCAACACCACGCTGACACCGGAAGGCGAGTTGCGCTTCGGGGCCGGACCTTTTCAAACGAGCGACAATAATAATGTCGGTGTAGATGCGCTGCTGTATCAGTTCCCGGTGAGTGACAAGCTAACTGTTGTTGTTGAAGGGAACGCCGGTGCGCCGGATGACTTTACCAACACCATTAACCCCTACATTGACGGGGATGGAGATAGCGGTGCTCTGTCTAACTTCGCAACTCGCAACCCCATTTACGATCTCGTTGGTGGTGCTGGGCTAGGGTTGAAATACGAGTTCAGCAAGAATCTAGAGCTCAGTTTGGGCTATTTGGCTGGCGACGCGAGTAATCCAGAACCCGGCAGTGCATTATTTGATGGTCCGTATGGTGCGATCGCGCAGCTAACCGTCAAGCCTACGGATACAATCACAGTAGGCTTGACCTACGTTCACTCCTACAACAACGATCTCACGGCTGGTAGCAATCGCGCTAATTTGCGATCGTCTCCTTTTTTGATTGCCAATCCGCCAATTTCTAGCAATTCCTATGGTTTAGAAGCATCCTGGCAAATCAGTCCTAGATTTGTCGTCGGTGGTTGGGCTGGCTATACTAACATTCGCACCTTATCCACACTGGATGGAACGCTCGATCGAGGCAGTCTTGATGTCTTTAATTTCGCGGGAACGCTAGCTTTCCCCGATTTGGGTAAAAAAGGCAGCGTGGCAGCCATCATTGTTGGTATGGAGCCTAAAGTCACCAGTGTGAGCAATTCTCTCAAGGATACAATTGGCGAAGATCCGGACACTTCATTGCACATCGAAGCCTTCTATCAATTGCAACTGACAGATAATATTGCCATTACCCCAGGGGTAATTTGGCTGACAGCGCCTGACCACAACAGCAATAATAATGATGCTGTTATTGGTGCGATCCGAACGACATTTACGTTCTAGTCAGACCAACATCTTAAAATCGTTTTAGGAGTAAAAGCAGGTAATCGGTAATAGAGAATTGGCAAAAAGCTGTCTATTACCTATTACTTTTTTCCCAACTTCTATTACAAGAGTGTGGTATTAGAGTTTTTATCTCTAACTCCAATTTTGCGATCGCGTACAATCAGTAGCATTAGCGCTCAGGCAAGCAACGTTAGAGCCGATGAGGCGCTCGCAATTTCCCCTCGGCATCAAAATCTCATGTAGGACACAGTATTCCGCTCCTCTACTCCTCATCTTTCCTCAACAAAAAATCGCACCCCCTAAGGAGTGCGATAATTCAGGAACCTAGACTCGAAGCTTAGCCAACAGTTGCGGGGGCTTTTGATGGAGCGAAGTATTCGTTCTGCTCAGCCCGAAGCTTGTCGCAGAGGCGTCCTTCCGGCAACTCCACATCGTCGTAGGTGAGAACTTGGTCCTTGGGAATATCCCGCTTCAGACGGCAGCCTTCAGCCAATCCCATAGGCAGCAGGTTTTGCTCCCGGACAATGTCAGATTTCTCACACTGGCCGTAGGTCATGTAGAAACCAATGCCATCGAGGGTTTCCCCAGCCTTGAGGTCAATCTTCGCCGTCGTGACAACATCCACGCGAGGCCCTGCGATGGGTGCCATGACCACATCCTTGAACAGGACAACACGAGCCACAGACAGCGGTACCTCAAAGTGACACAGGTGATAAGGGGTGTAGAAGCTATACAGCGGCCCTTCACCTAACTTGTACAAGTTGAGGTAGTGGCGTTGCTTCGGATCGTCGTGAGTGGCAAAAACGTATACGCCAGGGCCCGGTTTGGCACCAACTACGTAATCGACAATGCCGCCCAGTTCTTTGAGCTGTTCGACATCGTACATTTTGGTCATCTCATCAACATGACCCCTGAAGTCGTAGCCCAACATACCGCGCTTAGCAACCGTCATGCCAGTTGCATTGGCAACGATCGCTTGCTCGAAGGAAATCTTGCTACCATCAGCAAAGCTAGTCACCATATGAGCTTTTTGACCCCACTGTTTGGCAAACCCTTCTTGAGTGGTGGGATTGCGATAGGGGTCTTGTAAGCCTTTGATGTTGCCACACAGTAACGGCTTCAGTCCGATGCTCTTAACGAACCGATACAGGTTCAACTGCACGCCAGGTTGGTCGCCGTCACAACCTGTAATAATTACGCCAGCTTTGTCGGCGTAGACTTTAAGGATGGGGCCAATCGTGCCATCGAGTTCTGCATTCATCAAAACGATGTGCTTGCGATTGGCGATCGCTTCCATCACTACTTGAGCGCCAAACTCGATCGCGCCCGTTACTTCAACCAGGGCGTCAATGCCTTCTGCTTTACACAGCAGCATCGCATCATCAGTAATCGCATACTGCCCTTTCGCGATCGCATCTTCTAGCTCAGAGACAGTACTGACTTCTTTGACCTCCTCTGCGCCAGCCTCAGCATAAGCCCGTTTTGCTTCGCTAATACTGCGGTTAGAAATCGCCACCAATCTCATCCCAGGTACTGAGTTGAGGATTTGATTGGCAACGCCTCGACCCATGAAGCCTGCGCCAATCATGGCGACCTTAATCGGGTTCCCCGCTTCTTCGCGTGCTTGCAGCGCGGTATCAACAATAATCATGATTTAGCTCCTACGACTGTCGTTTCCAGTAAGGCCCAAGCTGCATCTTTTTCCGAGATAACCGCGATTTCGATCGGCCACTCAATCCCCAGAATTGGATCGTCATAGCGCAGACCCCTTTCATATCCAGGGGTGTAGAACTCGCCCACCTGATACGCCACTTCAGCACCATCGGTCAGTGCTAGGTAGCCGTGAGCAAACAGTTCTGGAACGTAAAGAGCGCGACGGTTATCCTCAGTTAGCTCTACGCCAATATGGGATAAGTAAGTTGGAGACTCTGGACGCATATCGACGATGACATCATAGATTGCGCCACGGGTGCAGCGAACCAACTTGGTTTCAGCAGCTGGGGGAACTTGATAATGCATCCCCCGCATGGTTCCTTTTTTGTGGTTATAAGACAAATTGCACTGAGCAACGGTTGGCTTGAGACCGTGTTCTTCAAATTCCTTCGCGCAGAATGACCGAGCAAAAAAGCCTCTGCTGTCTTCGCGGTTCTCTAAGTCAATGATGAAAGCGCCTTTGAGCTTGGTTTCTGTAAATAGCATTACTTTGTCCAGAAGAAATCTTTGTCAATTTGTTGGGTGCGAATCAGATATTCGAGCTGCTTCAAGCGAGTGAACCCTCGTGATTCAAAGGTTTCTTTGGTCATGTCAATCTGCTTGAACAAGTTATACAGCTGCTCGGCACCACGCTGGGCATTCCAATCGCACTTAAAGCCAGGTAGAGTGGTGTTAATCTTCTCGAAAGAAACCCGGTAGCTGCGATTATCCGCACCCTGGTCGCCAAAGCTCAACTGACAGCCTGGGAAAACTCCTGCAATAATCTCAGCGATTTCTTTAACTCGGTAGTTATTGGAGGTATCGCCGACGTTAAAGATTTGATTGTGAACGATGTCGCGGGGAGCTTCGAGAGCGCAAGCAATAGACTTGCAGATGTCAAGTGCGTGAACCAGCGGACGCCAGGGGGTACCGTCGCTCGTCATCTTGATTTCATTGGTCGTCCAAGCCAATCCTGACAAGTTGTTCAGGACAATGTCAAAGCGCATCCGGGGAGAGGCACCAAACGCGGTAGCGTTCCGCATAAAGGTGGGAGAGAAATTGTCGTCCGCCATCGGCTTAACGTCGCGCTCCACCAGCGTTTTGCACTCGGCATAAGCGGTTTGTGGATTCACCGGCGATTCTTCCGTGACATCCCCTTCTGTCGCAACGCCATAAACGCTGCACGAAGACATGTAGACAAAGCGGCGCACGCCAGCTTCTTTCGCAATGGTAGCTAAGCGAACAGAACCCTTATGGTTAATGTCGTAAGTAATAGTAGGAGACAGTTGCCCGGTTGGATCGTTCGAGAGTTCAGCCATGTGAACGATCGCTTCGATCCCCTCCAGGTCTTCAGGCGTGATGTGCCGGATATCCTTGGTCAGGGTTTTGGCTGTAACATTCGTGCCGTTGTACAACCAGCCCACTTTATAAAATCCGGTGTCTACACCGAGCACTTCATGCCCGCGTTCGATTAACAAGGGAGGCAATAGTGAGCCAAGGTACCCTTCTGTTCCTGTAACCAGTACTTTCATTGATTAAAAATCCTATGGGTTTCTTATGCGTTAACGGCTGATGGTAGATGCTCGGGGGACGGAATCTGCTCCACAATCGCTTTGCCAATTTCCAGTGAAGACGTGGCAGCGGGGGAAGGCGCGTTGCAAACGTGGACGGAGTTGTGACCTTGAACAATCAAAAAGTCGTCCACCAGTTTGCCATCGTCCATCAACGCTTGAGCGCGAACTCCCGCGTGAGTGGGAATGACATCTTCGGATTGAACTTCAGGAATTAGCCGTTGCAAACTGCGGACGAAGGCGGCTTTGCTAAAGGAACGAATGATTTCCTTGATGCCTTCATCAGCATTTTTGGCAGCAAGTTTCCAGAAACCGGGAAAGGTCATGACTTCCATGAAATCCCGGAGGTCGAAGTCTGTTTTCTTGTAGCCTTCACGTTTGAGGCTCAGGACAGCATTGGGCCCCGCATGAACGCTGCCATCGATCATTTTGGTGAAATGGACACCTAGAAAGGGAAAATCTGGGTTGGGGACTGGATAAATTAGGGTGTTGACCAGATAGCGTTTTTCGGGGACGAGTTCGTAGTATTCGCCTCGGAACGGAACAATTTTGGCTTTCGGATCGACTTTGTCTAATCTAGCAATGCGATCGCTATGCAGTCCAGCACAATTGATCACGCATCGCGTCTCAAAATTCCCCTTATTCGTTTCTATGACATCACTATTGGGCATGGCGCGGATGTTCAGAACTTTTGTATTGAGGTGAAGCTCTCCGCCTTGTTGCTCAATCAGTTGGGCGTATTTCTGACTAACCTTCTTGTAATCAGCAATCCCCGTCGAATAGACCCGAACTCCCGCCAAACAACTCACATGAGGTTCAATTTCTTTGACTGCCTCTGGCGTGATTTTTTTTACCTTTATACCGTTGTCCACGCCACGTTTGTAAAGGTTTTCCAGACGCGGCAGTTCTTCTTCTTCTGTGGCGACGATTACCTTACCGCATACTTCATAAGGAATGCCATGCTCTTGGCAGAATTCGACCATCGAGGTAGCACCATCTCGGCAAAACTTAGCTTTGAAGCTTCCTGGTTTGTAGTAAATCCCCGAGTGAATGACTCCGCTATTGTTACCCGTTTGATGAAATGCCCACTTGCTTTCCTTTTCTAGCACGGCAATCCGTGCATTTGGATAGCGTTTGCCTATCGCCATGCCGGTAGAAAGGCCGACAATCCCGCCGCCTATAATTACATAGTCATACATGAGTCTTCTTGCACCTACCGCCAAAGTGTTGAGAATCGTTTTTGAAGTAGACAGATTGGCCTACCATACCTTCCAGGGGGCTTTATCTTTATTCCATAGGTCTTCAAGGTAATTTTTATCCCTTAAAGTATCCATAGGTTGCCAAAAGCCAGCATGTCTGTAAGCAGAAAGTTGGTTGCTTTCTGCTAGTTTTTCCAATGGCTCTTTTTCCCAAACCGTGGCGTCATCAGCAATATAATCAATGACTTCGGGTTCTAGGACAAAGTAACCACCATTGATCCAAGCCCCATCACTATCTTGCTTCTCCCTGAAGTGAGTGATTTTATTCTCGTCCTCTGCAAAAGCTATGGCTCCAAAGCGTCCTGCAGGTCGGGTTGCGGTCAATGTCGCTAATGTCTTTTGTTCTTTATGAAACTCAACTAACTTGGTGATGTTGACATCGCTTACACCGTCTCCGTAAGTGAAGCAGAAGGTTTCTTTGCCAATATGCTCCCTGACCCGCCTTAGGCGTCCTCCGGTCATACTATTCTCACCAGTATCGACCAATGTCACTTTCCAGGGTTCGGCATTCCCGGAATGAATATTCATTTGATTAAATCGCATGTCAAACGTGACATCGGACATGTGTAAGAAGTAGTTAGCAAAATACTCCTTAATTACGTACCCTTTATAGCCACAGCAGATGATAAACTCATTGATGCCATGAGCGGCATAGATCTTCATGATATGCCAGAGGATTGGCTTACCACCAATCTCGACCATGGGCTTAGGTCTGACGGAAGTTTCTTCACTAATGCGAGTACCAAGACCTCCAGCCAGAAGCACTGCTTTCATGTAATTACCTCGTAATTTTCAAGGAGACTTGTGGATGCTTGGGCAAACCCCTAAGCCTAGGGATTGAAGGGGAAAAATCGTCAGCTATCCTTCCAATTAATTATCCTAATCACAAACCCGTGCGCCATCTGTAAAGACACGGTAAACCAGCTAGCTCTCCATTTAAAAACTTCAAGAAGCTCCGTAATGTTTGGGATGTGCATCAACAAAGTTTGCGATAAACAGCAAAATCATAGCAACGCCGCCCTTGGGATGCCAAGGGAAAACACTACTAACTTATCCAGCTGATTGTTACTTCGAGTGGAGAATAAAGGTGAAGCCATTGTCCCGCCTACATTCTCGCCTCAAACTCAATTTTTCACCGTTTAGGCGATCGCTGGTCAGAAATTAATATTTCATCAATATTTTCTGACCTTGGCCACAATCCCCTCAAATTCCAGTTAATCGTCACAGGAGCTGAGAAAATCTAACTAGATCGTCAGTACTACCCCAAGTCCGATCAAAATTGATAAAGAATCACAATTTCTTTATAGGTTCATCCCCTTACCAAAAAACACCGTCAGACTGCCCTAGGGCAGCCTCTAAGGCTTTTGTGTTAGAATTTACGGGTGTTTTTTCATTTTTATGCATCAAAACGGCTAAAAGCTTTTAGTGGAGAATCCCTTACATGACGAGTAGTTACAGTGCCGATCAGATTCAAGTTCTGGAAGGGCTCGAAGCGGTGCGAAAGCGCCCAGGGATGTACATCGGTTCTACCGGCCCACGGGGACTCCATCATTTAGTTTACGAGGTAGTAGACAACTCTATCGATGAAGCTCTGGCCGGCTATTGCACTCATATAGAAATTGACATCAATCCTGATGGTTCTGTCACCGTTACAGACGACGGACGAGGCATTCCGACTGGCATCGTTGCCAAGACTGGCAAATCGGGCATAGAAACGGTAATGACGGTGCTTCACGCCGGAGGAAAGTTCGGGGGCGGTGGCTATAAGGTCTCTGGAGGATTGCACGGCGTTGGGGTTTCTGTCGTTAACGCCCTGTCTGAATGGGTAGAGGTGACGGTTTGGCGTGAGAAACGGGTACATACCCAACGCTATGAGCGAGGTACCCCTGTTACGGAACTCACGGCTAAGCCCGATAAAGAAGCCCGAACTGGCACATCCGTTACCTTCATGCCAGACACGCAAATCTTCACCACTGGCATCGATTTTGACTACACGACCCTAGCAGGGCGTCTGCGAGAACTGGCGTACCTGAATGCGGGTGTCCGGATTACCTTCAGCGACAACCGACTCGACCAACCACGGGTAGAAACCTACTACTACGAGGGGGGTATCCAGGAGTATGTTGCTTACATGAACCGTGAGAAAGAACCTCTCCATGAGGAAATCATCTTTATTCAGGGGGAACGCAACGGCGTCCAAGTTGAAGTGGCACTACAGTGGTGCGTCGATGCCTACAGCGATAACCTATTAGGCTTTGCTAATAACATCCGGACGATTGATGGGGGTACTCACCTGGAAGGACTCAAAGCCGTATTGACGCGGACGATGAATGGAATCGCTCGCAAGCGCAACAAAATTAAAGAAAGTGAAGCAAACCTCGGCGGCGAGAATGTTCGGGAGGGATTGACAGGTGTCATTTCCGTGAAAGTACCCGATCCAGAATTTGAAGGTCAAACCAAGACCAAACTGGGCAATACGGAAGTGCGGGGAATTGTCGATTCCTTGGTAGGTGAGGTATTGACCGAGTACCTAGAGTTTCGCCCTGGCGTGGCAGATTCCATCTTAGACAAAGCGATTCAGGCGTTCAAAGCCGCAGAAGCGGCTCGCCGCGCCCGCGACTTAGTGCGTCGTAAGTCCGTTCTGGAGTCTTCTCCTTTACCCGGTAAGTTAGCGGATTGTAGTTCTAGAGACCCCTCAGAATCCGAAATCTTCATTGTCGAGGGTGATAGTGCAGGCGGCAGCGCAAAGCAAGGACGAGATAGACAGTTCCAAGCGATTCTGCCTCTGCGCGGCAAAATCCTGAACATTGAGAAGACGGATGATGCCAAAATCTACAAGAACACCGAAATTCAGTCTTTGATTACAGCCCTGGGTTTGGGCATCAAGGGAGAAGAGTTCGATGCGTCTGGACTGCGCTACCACCGCATCGTGATTATGACGGATGCTGATGTCGATGGCGCACACATCCGCACGCTATTGTTGACCTTCTTCTATCGCTACCAACGAGCACTGGTGGATCAGGGCTACATCTATATCGCTTGCCCTCCTCTTTATAAAGTAGAGCGAGGTCGCAATCATTACTATTGCTATAGCGATCGCGAACTGACTAACTTGATTCAGCATGAGTTCCCAGCGAACGCCAACTATACGATTCAGCGCTTCAAGGGTTTGGGTGAAATGATGCCAGATCAATTGTGGGAAACTACGATGAATCCGGCAACTCGGACTCTCAAGCAGGTAGAGATTGAAGATGCGGCTGAAGCCGATCGCATTTTTACGGTACTCATGGGCGATCGGGTCGCACCTCGCCGCGAGTTCATTGAAACCTACGGTTCGCGGCTCAATTTGACCGACCTGGATATCTAAACCTCCGTCTCGAACAGAGCGAAACGAACAGCAAGGCACTCCCATGGAGTGCTTTTGTTTGACTGAGAGGAGAAATGAGAGACGACTGCGATCGCGATTCTCCCTTTTCTTTTAAGGGAGTATAGCAGCCGCCAAGACGATTAGGACATCAAAGCAGTTGTGTGAGATTTCCAACGTACTGTGACAGAAGGGTTTTCCCGATCGACGCGATTAGCTGACCGCTGATAGCTGACTGCTGATAGCTA
>DATNPC010000530.1:0-22401 GCA_036703375.1 Allocoleopsis sp. | reverse complement strand
ACTGCATGACGGCTGCTGTCTTATCCACATCATGGAAGCCAGTCGCTGCCAATTGTCGTGCCAGCGATTGGTGAGAGTCGGGAAGTGCATCGTCTAAGGATGTCAGTTCAGACAACGGTTTAACAATCCCCTTTAACCGTTCATCCATATACTCCACGCCCAAGAGATAGTGCAAAATTCGCTCATCAATGCGGAGAGGACTAGTCGTCAGAGCATTACCTGCTCCTACTTCCAGCAAGCACCAGTGGCGTAAGGGTGAGTGGGGAGCCAACGCGCCCCAGTTGGGTGCGCCAAATGTGGTTAAAGCCAGACTAAACGTGGGATGAATCCGTTGACCATCGCCTTGAATCGACGCATACAGAGGAGCGAACAGACTGCTGACTTCAACGCCTACACACAACAGCAGAATGTATCGCTCAAACGGTGATAAGTGAAACTGTTGACATAACTTTTCTAGGGCTGGCGGACTATTCGAGGAGTAAGACAGTGGAGCAAAATCCTCCCCTCCGGTTGCCCTGTTTCCCTCTCCACGCTGACCAGACCGTGCTTCCAAGGTAGCTCGAACTTGAGCGATCGCTTGCATCAAGTAACGCTGGTTTGCCTCATACCAATTGGCAGTTCCCGTTTGCGTTGGTGTAGTCATATCAATTCAAACTGTTAACTCCCCTCTTGAATAGACTGAATCAAGTCCTGCAAATACTTGAGCGCGTCATCCGGAGACATCAGTAGTGCCTTGCCTTGCCGAAGAATTTCGTACTGACCTTTGTGATACCCGTGACCAGCTATTAATCCTAACTTCACTGCTTGATTTCCCAGCTCATTGAGCTGATTACAGCTAATGCTCTCCAGTTCTAGATTGATGCGTCGCTTGAGGGAGTCTTCGTTCATGATGGTTTTAACCTCAAATACTAGGAGTCAGGAAGAATTTTCTGTGTTATCAGCGTAAGCGCCTATGGCTCTCTCTACCCAAACGCGCCGGTTTAAACAAGCGCCACCCTTGGGCCAATGTACCAATCCTGAGTTGGACTCCCCTCCGTGGTATCCACCTCCAACTGACTCTCCGCTCCGTCAATCTGCAAGCGTACCAGATACTCTCCCGGCTTAACATCTTGGAAAGGAACTGTTACGGAGTGGGTTTCTGCATCCCGTGGCTCGGCATCGAAAATATAAGCAGTGGGATTAACGGTTGACCATTCATTGAGGGTGACAACGACACGTTGCTGGCGGCCGACGGTGAGATCGACCTGAACGGTTAAACGTCCCGATCGCGGTTCCTCGTCCGTTCCCTCAATCTCTTCTATACTGATTCCAGTTACACTGGGACGTAAGACCAACGGTGCGGCATTGGACTCAGCCCCCCTTCGTCCGCGACTCGCTCCCCGTTCTGGAATCAGGGAGACGGGATGAATCACTTGGAGGCTTTGCACTCCGGCTCGCAAGGCGCTCGCTGGTAAGCTAGACAGGGGAAGGGTAATTTGAGTTGGACTCACTTCGGGTGGAGTCACCTCAATACCACAAATCCGCACTTGGGTGAAGTTAATACCTTTGAGTTGCTTGCCTTGAATGAGTAAGGTACTGTCGGCTCGAATGGCTTCAAAGCGACCCGCTTGGGACATCACTTGCTCCACGACTGGCTGATTGTTAAACGGAGTGAGAGAACCAGCTCTGCGATCGCGGACTGGCAATGCTCGTTGGGGAGCTTCTTGTCCTTCAATCAGGACGACTAGTACTTTATACGCGATCGACAGAACATAGGGGGTTTGGAAAAAGACCGTCCACGTTTTAGAAAGGTCTTCCAAATTCAGATCTAACGGCACGATGCTCATCTGCTGAATTTGGTCAGCCAGATTAGAATCCCTTAAGAACGTGAACGTAGAGTCCTCGCAAGTACTGCGAATCATGTCTTGAGTAATCGTTCGCCGATCGTTGAGCGTGCGAACAACGCTCCCCAGCAGCCGCTGCGGTATCAGCTCATTGTCGTTGCCATAGAAACTCAGCATGTAGTAGAGGTCGAGAGCGGCTTGGCGTTTGGTCGGGGTGCCTTTGGAGCGAAAGGGCGTGGCATCTATATTATTTAAGGCGGGATTGGTAATCACCTGATAGAGAAAAATATTGACACCCGTTTCAGGCGTGCCATTGCCGATATCGCTCGGTCGCACGGTTGTCGTTCTTGCCCCCTCTACGTCAACCTGAACTACAGCTTGGAGAGTTCGCTGTAGGGTGGCGGTAATGGTGGCGATCGCTAAGTGGTTGCTCATAAGCCATTAAAGAGGGAGAGTGAAGTCAGTGCCATTCGCATTCGATCGGCGAGCAGTGAAGAGCGATCGGTAACCCAGTACAGTATAGGGATACAAGAACCCAACTCTCTATACCCAAATAAAGAGACTAGAAGGGGGTAAACACTACTTACACATCCTTAGCAGACAATTCCCGATTTTTGTTATAAATCTCAATCAAAACTTCGTCATAAATCTCAATCAAAACTTCAAAAATAAACACCTGCTAGCATCGATTACCACAGCGTCCTGAGGTTTGAAATGTCATGCATTAAAGATTGTTCCAAAGCTGTTTTGTTAGTGGTTTTTGCTGTATTATAGTTCGCTACCAAGACCGATTTTTATGAAGGAATTAGTGCATATAGCACAACTCTAGAGTAATTTAGGAGTTCTCATCATCCCACCTTACACTTAACAGTTGTAACAGTTGTAACAGTTTTCATCCCGCCCATCTATTGAGCTTTGATATCCCGTCAGGCGACTGTCAGAATGAGTAATTCTTGGCACGACTGGAGCTAGGGACGCCCTACAACTGTCCTTCTCTCTGAGAAAGACAGCAGCATTCACGCCTGATTAGCAAGCAACCAACTTCAACTACAGTTTTTAATCCAATTCCCAACGGAGGATAGTTAAGCATGGCACTGGATTACTTTGCCCCTGGGGTCTACGTCGAAGAAGTAGACCGTGGCAGTCGCCCGATTGAAGGCATCAGCATGAGTGTTGCTGGCTTTATTGGCTTTACCGAAGATGTCCGGGGCGATGCAGAAATGTTTAAGCCAATGATGATTACCAATTGGAGCCAGTATCTAGAGTTCTTCGCGAAACCTGGCTCTGATGGATTTACGGATTTCAACGCTTATCTCCCCTTTGCTGTCCAAGGTTGGTTTTTAAATGGGGGCGGACGTTGTTGGGTAACGAGCATTGGCACCAAGCTACCTGGCTCGGCTCCTCCACCGGTCGAAGAAACAGGCATTAAGCTGATTAGTTCTGGCAATCGTCCCGCGTTGCACTTCGGCATCAAGCAGCCAGAGGCTAATGAGGAAAACACCACTCTCGCTCTTCCTGGAAGCGATGAGGGACGCTTGAGGGTATCCATTGTGGAGAGTACGCCCAAACCGTTACCAGACGACGCGCCCCCTGATGTTACACCTCCCCTAAACACGGGTGAATTTTTCAGCGTTATTGTCAGTCGAGATAACGAGGTACTCGAACGCTACGACAACTTGACGATGGGATTAAAACGACACAATCCCGATTCTCCGGAAAATCCCTTGATTGAAGTGGATACCCAAGTTGCTGACTATGTGGTGACAGCACTTCAAGATTCTCCTTACGTCACAGTCGTTGACATCTCGTCACCCGGTCATCCCCTCTCGCGACGCCCTGGATTTGGAGCGTATGAACTCGTTCCTCCGCCCTATATCTCTAGCCCAGAGCACTTCTCTCGCGATTTGCAAGGACAACGAGATGACCGCACTGGCACTCAGGGGATTTTTGAGATTGATGAAGTCGCGATGATTGCCTGCCCTGACTTAATGCGAGTCTACCAAGCGGGTCTGATGGATTTAGATCAGGTTCACGGGGTGATGGAAATGATGCTGAGCCTTTGTGAAAACTCCTTCCCCGGCCCGGCCTATCGAATGGCAGTGCTCGATGCTCCTCCTGTCAAAATTGGCAGGGATGACAATCGGGCAGTTTCTCCCGAGCAGCAACGACCTCAACACGTTGCCCAATGGCTCAAACAGTTTAACCGTCGCTCGATGTTTGGCGCACTTTACTATCCCTGGATTAAAGTCGCCAATCCCCGCAACGCAGGACGTCCGATTTTTGTGCCGCCTTGCGGTCACATGATGGGAATTTGGTGTCGGACGGATGAATCTCGTGGGGTGTTTAAAGCTCCAGCAAACGAGACACCACGCGGTGTCATTGGTCTGGCTTACGAAACTAACATGCGAGAGCAAGAACTGTTGAACCCAGTGGGCATCAACTGTATCCGTAACTTTGCCAACTACAATCGAGGCTACAAAGTTTGGGGCGCTCGTACTTTGGTTGAGCCCGATAACATCCAATGGCGTTATATCAGCGTCCGTCGCTTGCTCAGCTACATCGAGAAATCCATTGAGATTGGTACGCAGTGGGTCGTGTTTGAACCTAATGATATGGATTTGTGGGAACGAGTTAAGCGAACAGTCAGTAGCTTTTTGGAGCGGCTGTGGCGCGAGGGTGCCTTATTTGGTGCATCGCCCGCAGAGGCATTCTTTGTTAAATGTGATGGGGAACTTAATACGCCTGACACGATGATGATGGGTCGTTTGTATGTAGAAGTTGGTGTGTGTCCGGTACGCCCAGCAGAATTTGTCATCTTCCGGGTTAGCCAGTGGGCACCTAATCAGTAGTTAGCAAGGATGAAGTATGAAGTATGAAACCAATTCGAGGTCTGAGTGAGAGTTTCATGCTTCATATTTCACAATTGAGTTAAAGTCTAGTGTTGAAGTTTGAAGGAGTCACGAGGAGCAATAGTTATGGCTGATTTAAGACCAATTCCTACTAGTCGTTTCTACGTAGAGTTTGATGGTATCACCGAGAAAATGATCAAAAGCGTTACTGAAGTAACGTTTACGGGGCAAACTGCTGGTCATGAAAAACCCCTGGCTTCGACTAAAGGGGGAAAAACACTTTGGCAGTCCACTTCATCAGGATTTGAGGAAAATCCAAACATTACCATTGAGGTGTATTTATCGGAAGGGGATTTGGATTTTTATAACTGGCTGAAATCGGTAATGCCTAAGAGTGAAGGGGGAGATGGAAAATGGGGAAGTAACCGGAAGAATGGGTCAATTACTGCCTATGATAGCGAAGATAAAGAAATCATGCGCTGGAACTTAACCAATGCTTGGCCAAAGTCGTATAAAATTTCCGACTGTGGCTCTGAAAGCAAAGACCTTGCCGTAGAAACGATTGAACTTGTCTGCGAACAAATTAACCGCGCCAAATAGTAATCCTAACAAGTTTTAAAGGAGGTAATTATGGCATCGAAAGAAATTCTAGCCTGCTCAAAATTTTATTTCCAGCTAGATGGATTGGAAGATTTAATTGTAAAAAAAGTTAGCGGAGTATCAATCGGACTTCAGACAGCTGGTGATACGAAATCATTTGGGGTTTCAAAAGGAGGAAAAAGTAAGATTCAAGCCACCGTTACAGGAGTAGAGAATAAGAAAATAACCGTTGAGTTCGTGTCTACAGTGGAAGACGATCGCTTAATGAAATGGTTTCATGCGTCCCATTCTGAACCCATCATTGGGGGAGGCACAGCAACTAAGGGAGAACGGAAAACAGGTTCTCTAATTCTCTACAATCAAGGGGGAGAAGAAGCCATTCGCTATAACTTTACGGGAGTCATGCCTGCAAGTTATAAATCTACAAAAATGGAGGCAGGTAGCACAAACTTAGCAACAGAAACGTTGGAGTTTGTTTACGAAAGCCTGCATCGAGTGAAGTAGCTCCAGTCCTCAAAGTTCACCGCTAATCATGTCCTAATCAGCAGGGAGTAAAGCTGTGACAGACAAAAACTATGAAGTTCTATCTAGTGCTCGGTTTTACCTAGAACTCCATGTCGATGGCAGTGACGATCGCATAGACGGCTATTTCATGGATTGCCAAGGATTTAAGCGCACTCAAGAAGTCGCAGAGCTGTGTGAAGTCACGTCTGACGTATGGGGGAAAAATGGGACTAGCAAAGGGCGTGTTATCCGCACCAAAGTTCCTGGTAATGTCAAAAGTGAAAATATCGTCTTGCGTCGGGGGCTAACTATTTCCCAAGCGATTTGGGATTGGTTCGCAGCCGTTGAGCAAGGAAAATGGGCCGAACAGCGACGAGATGGAGATATTACTGTCTACGCTCAAGGCTCGGAGGAAGCGGCGAGGTTTCGCTTCTTTGGCGCTTGGCCAGTCAGTTACAAAATCTCTGATTTTAAGGCAGGTAGCGGTGAGTTTGAAATCGAAGAGTTCGAGCTAACTGTCGATCAGTTTATACGGGTTAAGTAACGTTCAATGGTTCAAACAGAATTTGAGTTTACTTTACCCAAAGGATATCTCGATGATGAGGGGAATCTACACCGAAAGGGGGTGATGAGACTAGCACGGGCGATCGATGAAATTGTCCCTTTGCGAGACCCGCGTGTAAAATCCAATCCTGCTTACGCAACCGTGATTATCCTTTCACGGGTAATTACTCGTTTAGGGGCTTTAGACGAAGTTACGCCCTTAGTGGTTGAACAGTTCTTTGCTTGCGATCTGAATTATCTGCAAAAGTTTTATCGTCAAATCAACGAACTAGAACCTGAAACGCCAGAGACTCCAGTGACACCAGCACCAGTACCACCCCAATCCTCTAGTTAGGTTGCACTATATATGTCCAGCTCAAGTGTCTTTGTCACGGAATTTGATTTTATCCTTCCTAGGGGTTTAGTCGATGAGGCAGGCGTGGTACATCGTCACGGGGTAATTCGGTTAGCGACGGCAAAAGATGAGCTGATGACCCAAAAAGATCGCAGGGTTAAAAACGATCCAGCCTATGGGATTTTGGTGATGCTATCGCGGGTGATTACTAGTTTGGGGAGTCTTACCACTGTAACGCCCGAACGTTTAGAAAACTTATTTACCCAAGACTTAGCCTACTTACGAGAACTTTATAATCGCATCAACCAGCAAGGAGAAGCATCGCTTCCTGTTGAGTGTCCTGCCTGCAATCATCAGTTTGAGGTGGAGTTTGCGCTGGCGGGGGAGTTGTCAGCTACCCCTTAGCTCAACTGTATGAGGAGGTAGCTTATATTGCTCTCAACGCTCACTGGTCTTTAGAAGACCTCCTAAATCTGGAACACGCGGAACGCCGTCGTTGGGTGGCTGAGATTCAGAAGATCCGACAGCAAAGGTCTTAGTTACAAGTAATTTTAGATCTTGAAGGATTTTGGATTCTGAAAGCTTGATAACGAGGAGCTTGAGGAATTCAACTGAACTTCATTTATTTTAAAGATGGAAGTCTTATGAGTCCTCCGTTATTTCACAACCTTCGCTCCTTTCTATCCGATCGCACTCGTCTGGGCCAATCAGCTCGGGCGTTTGTGGGAACAGTCCTGCTCGCTAGCTTCATCCTAACAGGTGTCGTCGTCGCTCTCCGGCAGTTCGGGGCACTCGAAGAAATGGAACTAGACGCTTACGATCGCTTTATGCGATCGCGTCCCGATGAAGGGCCAGATTCGCGTATCCTCGTTGTGGGCATTAGTGAAGAAGACATCCAACGGCGAAAAGAGTACCCGATTTATGATGGGACGCTAGCCGACGTTTTAGCAAAACTCTTAACTTATCAACCCCGCGCGATTGGCATTGATATCGCTCGCGACGTTCCTCAAGGCCCGCCAGCCGGACGGGCGCGGATGATTCAGGTATTGAAACAAAGCGATCGCCTTTTTGCGGGCTGCTTGCTAAGTTCTGCCGATCAGCCAGGAGTTCCGGGCGCGCCAGGGACTCCAAGCGATCGCATTGGATTTACCGATTTACCGCAAGATCCAGGGGGTGTCGTTCGCCGCAGCATCCTGGTTTCAACCCCTGCCCCACCACCGGTCCTCATCGGAACTCCCCACCTGTGCAATTACGCCAAACCAGACAACCAAGTATTGTCGTTGAGTTTCCTGTTAGCAACCGTGTATCTCAAACCGATGCACATTGAGCCCGCGCAAACCGAGGGTGGGCACATTCAGTTAGGCCCGGTTGTGTTTTCTCCGTTAACCGAAAACGCTGGGGGGTATCACAGCACGGGCGCAACCGATTATCAGACGATGCTCAATTACCGCTCGGCGAGTAACTCCGTCAGACAGGTGACGCTGACCAAAGTTTTACAAGGGCAGGTCGATCCGTCCTGGATCAAAGACCGGATTGTCCTGATTGGCTATACGTCTCAGGTTGCTAAAGATAGCTTTGCTACACCCTACCTTGTCACTCAAGAGTCCACCCGCAGTATGCCGGGAGTCGTGATTCACGCTCAGACAACCAGCCAGATTCTCAGTAGCGTTATTGACAAGCGTCCGCTAATATGGTATTGGACGAAAGGAGGTGAGATTCTCTGGATTTGGGGTTGGTCGCTAGTGGGAGGTCTTCTTGCCTTTTACGTGCGGCGAACGTGGAAGTTTATTCTCCTGGGTGGCATTGCCTTAGTCGTCTGCTACGGACTGCCTTATCTGATGTTTCTCCAAGGCGGCTGGCTCCCCGTCGTGCCGTCAACAATCGCTCTCGTCATTACCGCCGTCAGCGTCGGTTTTATCGATCGCGCTACGAAGGGAGGTTACACCCAAGCCATTTACGAGCAACTCAGAGAACAGCTCCAAAGCGGTTTCTCTCCCGCAGAGCGGCAGCAAAACGCTCGTCGAGTCGATTACCTAGAGGATTTAGTCCGAAGGGCTAGAGCGATTCGTCAGCAACAGGAACCCGGTGAAGTCTCAGACTCTCAACCGATTGAAGAGGTTGCACCGCCAAAAGCAGTTCTTACCTCCAATTTTGAGAGCAAGCAGACGGAGGCTCTTTACCAGCAAATTCGAGAGCAGGTGGAAAACGATCTCCTGCGAGAACAGAAGGCTGATGAGACGCCAACATCTCAACTGCTGAGCGCCCATACCAAGGAAAAGCGGCTGCAAAACTTACTCCAGCGATCGAGGATGGCTCGGAACTACCAGAACAAGAGCTTAGAGGAACAACAAGATGCCGCTACTTCGCCACCACCAGAAACTATCCAGCCCGATAACGAGACGGATACAGTTGAGTAACTCGATGAACCCGGAAGCCTTTAACGTTGAATGTTAATTTCAATAGAAAAAATCGTACAGCCTATGTGTCAGTAGTTACAGTGTTGGCATAAACTCAGGACAAAATTTTTGTTGCACTATGGTTAACCGCTCCTCCTCTCAGTTATTGACTGCACAATCTAGCCTTGTGACCCATGGTTCCTCAACGGCCGGGTATGCAGCACCTACGTTCATGCTAGGGGATAAAACCGAGGAGGATAAGGTTGCATTAACCCAGTTAGCTGCAAAAATTCTACAAGACCCTTTGGCGATGCGGCGACTGAGCGATCGGGTTTTTCAACTCTTACAGGAAGACTTGCAACTTCAGCAGGAACGTAACCGAGGATACGGGAGGCGGCGAGCGTGATCGATAAGAAATTTCACGGGCAAAATTACGTAACCACCAATCGCTTTTATGTGGAAATTGGTGGCACTATTGCTGCCTCATTTAGCGAATGTTCGGGTTTGGATGTTCAAATCGAAAAAGAAACCTACTTTGAAGGTGGGGTCAACAACCAACAGCGTATTTTTCTCAAACAAACTAAATTTGGCGATGTCACGCTCAAGCGCGGCATCACTGATGATGTTACGTTCTGGGAATGGCTGGGGAAAATGCTCAGTCCAGCGAAGAAGGAGCGTCGCAACATCACAATTTTAGTCTTCAACCAAGCCGGGGAAACTATGCAAGCTTGGACATTAGTTGGAGCTTTACCTGTAGGTTGGAAAACTCCTTCTCTCCAGGCGAATTCCAGCACGGTTGCGATCGAAGAATTGACATTAGCTTACGAAGGTCTAAAGGTTGTTGCCAAGCCTACGGGTGGTAGTGCCACAACTGGACTCCATCGCGATTCGTCAGGGTACTTCGGCAGTTCAGACGGGGACTAAAACATTATGGCTGAACCTCTCGATACCCCCTTCGACGCTGATGCCTCATCAGAGACAGCCCTATCTTCCGAACCGTTAGGGATTCAACAGCCATTACTGCCACCTCAGACGTTGGGGCAAACAGTACCCAATTTACAATTTATGGTGCCACTGGGTGCCCAACCCCTAGCCATCCTCGACCCATCTATCTTTTTTTCTGAGGGTGGGTCAGAGTATGCTGAAGTCGGACAATCCTTTGCCGAGTCGCCGTTTTTTGACACCCCCCACTCGACTGCCATCGATCGCGAACCTGAGCCAAGACGAGCTGAATTCCCCCATCCTGCCACGTCAGGTACGCTGGTTCAACGGCAAGTAGCCGCACCCGCCTCATCAACACCTTTGCCATCGGAAACTAAGTCTATCCCGGTTCAAGAGCAAGCAGTAGAAGTGCTAGGAACCGATAGTCGCGAGCCAACGGAACTGCCGGATTCAACAGTAGATCGACCAATCTCCACTCATACAGACACAACCAGCGAATTCAGTAGTACTGAAATTGCGATCGCGTCCGATGTAGAATCGAGCATTCAGCGATCGCAAGCAGCAGAACTTTTTACACCAACACAACCTACTGTAAGCGATCGCTCCCTACCAACGCAGCCAGATTCCACCCCAGCAATTCTCTCTGAAACTCAGCTAATTCCAGAGTCTCAAGCGATCGGTAATCCTAATGAAATAGAGATAAAGAGGCAGGGAGACGAGGAGACGGGAACATTCCAAAATGTAGAAGCAACTTCCCCCAGTCAGACTCAACCCAGGACTGATGACCAAACCTCACTAGAGACGACTCTCCAACCCCAGCGAGAATCCGCATCAACATTAGAAGCGGCATCCACCCCATCTAACTCTGCTTTAGTTGAGGCAGAAGCAGTACTCGATACAAACGCTTCAGCTATTGCATCATCTCTGAACTCTCCACAGTTAGTAGAATCCTCAAATGAAGCCCCAACCGCTCAACCAGCAACTGACTCGCCAGTGAGTGAAGTGTTGACTTCGGCTCCAGTTGAACAACGAGAAATTCCCGAACCCCCTTCAAGTCTCGAACCAATAGGGACTGAAGCCATTCAGACTCAAAGCCTTCCGTCAGAGCAGACTGAACATAGTTCTTCCCAGACTCAAGGACTTTCGGTGGAGCCAGTTGAAGAGAGTTCTGCGGGACAGCCTGAATTCTCCACCAGTTTGAGTAACGACTTTCCCAGTAGAACCGAATCTCCATCTGAAAACTCTCCCCGTCTCCCCGTCTACCCATCTCCCAATCCCCAAGTCTCCCCATCTCCGAGTCCCCTTGAACCGCCTCCTCCATCTACTCCACCTGTTGTCCAAACCTACTCAGCTTCAGAATCTGCAATTCAACGGGAACAGGTTGCGACACCAGAAGCTTCTGAACTAGAGGCGGCAACACTCCCAACGAACTCTCCCATATACTTACAGGCGGATTCCTCCATGATTCCGTCAACTTCAGACAATTTGGAGCGAGACGAGCTAACTCCTTCAACCCCTCTTCCTGTGGAACAGGCAAGCCAGCCAAACCTTTTACAAAAAGAACAGGTGGAGGAGCATTTAACCGCTCCTTCTGACTCTTCAACGCTAGCCCCAGTTGAGACAACGGTTAACCCAACGGAAGTTGAGCCAATCCAGAATACCGCGATCGCTTCCTCAGAACCAACAATCTCACTCCACTCAGAACAAATTCAAGCTCGTTTTGAGCCAGCCGTATCTCAACCTGAAGCCGCTGTATCACCGTTACTCGACTTACCAACCGAGCGCGAAGAATCAGCTTCTCCGGGAACACCTCAATCTGTGACTGAATCTGTTCGAGAAAATCCTACGGCTTCTCCAACTTCTCTGTTCACCCCGCCTGAAGTTACAGTACAGCGATCGCATTCTCCTTCAGAACTACCCTTACCGACTCCAAAGCAAACGACGAAGGCCGAACCTGGCACACCGACACCAGACTCTTCCCAACCCCTACAGGAGCCTATCCCCTCAGCCCATAATCAAAACACGTCACCCCAGACACTAACTCCGACTGTTCAAACAGAGGCAATTTTACAGCCTGAGTTAGACTCTGCGTCATTATCGACCGCCAGTGCAACCTCACCCTCTGTCTTCGATTCAGGTTCGCTACTCGGCCAGTCAGAAGCTGAAGCAACATCTCCTCAAAATGAATTAAAAGTTGAGACAGCAGTACAGCCTCAAAAAAGTAGTGGGGATGACATCCAGACTCAGGCGTTGCCCCAGACAACTCATGAAGAGGCAACGACTCAGCCTGTCTCAGAATCAACGACGATTCAGCGCCAAGTTACAGAAGTTCCAACACTCAGCCAACCGGAGAGCAACCCTCAATCGCTCAATGAATTGGTGGCTGACGATAGTGTGCTGACTGAATTGGAATCTCCACTGGAACAGTCCTCTTCAGTTTCTGCTCCAACTCCCGTACAGTCAGAAACATCTGTACAAGAGCTTACCCAAAACGCGATCGCCACAGATTCTACCTCCCTTCCCTCAACTCCAGCTCAACCGTTGGAGAATCAAGCCATCACTCCTTCAACGGAGAAGGAAGCAACGCCAACACAAGCGGCAACGACTCAGTCTGTCTCAGAATCAACGACGATTCAGCGTCAAGTTACAGAAGTTCCAACACTCAGCCAACCGGAGAGCAACACTCAATCGCTCAATGAATTGGTGGCTGACGATAGTGTGCTGACTGAATTGGAATCTCCCCTGGAACAGTCTTCTTCAGTTTCTACTCCAACTCCCGTACAGCCAGAAGCATCTATACAAGAGCCTACCCAAAACGAGATCGCAACAGATTCTACCTCCCTTCCCTCAACTCCAGTTCAACCGTTGGAGAATCAAGCCATCACCCCCTCAACTGAGGAGGAAGCAACACCCACACCAGAGACACCGATTCAACCTGTCTCAGAATCAACAACGATTCAGCGTCAAGTTACAGAAATTCCGGTACTCAGCCAACTGGAGAGCAACCCTCAAGCCAGTGATGAACGAGATACTGTTAGCGAATTGACAAGGAACCTGACCCCTCCCTCAAACCCTCTCCTCTCAGAGGAGGGGAGTCCGGCTCCCCCTTCCCTACTAGGGAAGGGGGCTGGGGGGTTAGGTTTTCCAGATTCGCCAACAGCATCTGAACAAGTGGTGGCTGACAACATTGAGGTGGCTGAACCCGCACCTATCCTTCAACAGTCCTCTTCAGTTTCTGCTCCAACTCCCGTACAGCCAGAAGCATCTGTACAAGAGCTTACCCAAAACGCGATCGCAACAGATTCTACCTCCCTTCCCTCAACTTCAGCTCAACCGTTGGAGAATCAAGCCCTCACCCCCTCAACTGAGGAGGAAGCAACGCCCACACCAGAAGCAACAACTATTCAGGCACAAAGGGAATCCGAAGTTCTACAGGAGGCAACTCCCACTGAGGTAACGACGGACGAGACGGAAGCGGAAGCGCTCTCACAACAAACTGGGGAATCGATACCAGCAACCGATTCACGTCCCAATTCCCTTGCTATTTCTCCTACAACTCAGGAATCTTCCTCTGGCGAACCATCGAAACTTGCCACAGACAGCTTAACCTCGACAGAGCCAGACCTCATCCAGCCATTTCACCAACCTGGTACAACTCATGCTGGCGCACAGCCTGAACTGCCAACCGTATTGCAAAATCTGACTGTACTCAACCCTCTGGGCTCAACACCACTGATGCAAGCTGCTGCGATCGAGGATACTACTCCTCCTAGCGAACCTCCACCAGTAAGAGCCGAACGTAGAGAACTTCCTTCTTCAGTTGTTTCCAGTTCTTCTATCTCTGCTCAGTCTGTCTCCCAAACTGCATCCACTTCATCAAACCGAGAGACGGTTGCCAGTGTTCCTAGTGTTCCTGATGAATGGTCAAGCATTGCAGAGTTACTCAACCGTAGCTCGTCCCCAGCCTCCCATTCCTCATCATCAGTCAGCTCTCCGTTCCCCGATCTTCAGCCGTTCGGCGCGACGGAAACAGTCATTCAGGCCCAGTTTGAACCAGTCATGCGCCAACTCAGTGCAAACCCAGCGCCCCCTTCTCATGACGAAGAACGCAGCCAAGTTACAGAGGTGAAAGCTGATACCGAGGACATTACAGCCCATTCACCAGAGCAACTCGAAAAGCTAGCACGCGAGATTTATGGCTTGGTGCGCCAGCGATTGCAGATCGAGCAAGAACGTAGCGGCAACTCCTATTTAGGTCGCTTACCGTGGTGAAATCTGAAGTTAATTAGGGAGGATTTATGACCTTAGAAAAAGCAAAACTCATCGCCATCGATCGAGGTGGAGACGATATTGAGTTTATGTTCAACCCAAACCTGTTGAGCTTTAGTCGAACCATTAGCCTAGAGCAGGCCGAAGGGGCACGCACGGATCGGGGGGAAAATAAAACCAGCTTTAAACATCCCAATCCCTATTCCCTGACCATCAATAATGTTATCCTCGACACCTATGAGTCGGGAAAGAGCGTCCTTGAGGATGTAGGGAAGTTTACAAAAGCGGTTGAGTTTTCTCAAGGCGGCGAGGGAAAAGATAAGCGCCCACCAATTTATCTATTTACTTGGGGAAATGAACGCTATCTGCGCTGCTTTCTCAAGACTCTCAGTTTCAAACTGACACTCTTCTTGCCAGACGGAACACCGGTTCGAGCCATTCTCGATCTAACGTTGGAACAAGTCGATGCTCCAACGGCTAAACCGGGTCAAGGTGCGCCGAGTCCCAGCCAGAGTTTTCGAGAAGCTTCTGGTCGTCAACCCTTCCTGCGCTAGAGATTAGCCGTTACTTTCCAAGCAGTTACCATGGTCAATCCCAACACCAACAACGAAGCGACCTATATTGGTCAGCTAATTCTGAAAATTGATGGTCAGGATGCTCCAAAAGGATTAATGGAGGACATTCTACAAGTGTATGTGGAGGAGAGTTTACATCGACCAGCGATGTTTACGCTTGCGATCCAAAATGCATACTATCCTGGGAGCCAGCAGGAACACGCCTGGATGCACCAAGAGTTGTTTGCCATTGGTAAAGCGATCGAAATTGGCTTTAAATCCGGTACCACGGCATCTGCGGAATTTGAAAAGGAAGAAGAAGGCTGTGTCCTGAAAGGGGAAATCACAGCAATGGAAACTCACTTTACGTCCGGTTCTCAAGCACCGATGATTGTTCGCGGCTATGACATCTCCCATCGCCTGCATCGGGGTCGGCATAACCGCTCGTTTCAGAACTACACCGATACAGACATTGTTAAAGAGATTGCTCAGCAAGTAGGAATACCTCCTGGCGCGATTGATGGGAGTGGAAAACCTCATGAATACGTTTTTCAGGAAAACCAAACGAATATGGAATTCTTGCGGGAACGGGCTGCCCGGAATGGTTTTGAGTTGTTCGTGCAGGATGGCAAGCTCCACTTTCGCAAACCTAAAGAGGACGAGTCTTTAGAACTTCAATGGTTAACTAACCTGAGCAGTTTTCGGGTTCGCGTCAGTAGTGCCGAACAGGTGCAAAGCGTGGAAGTGCGCGGGTGGGATTACAAGAACAAGCAAGAAATTGTCTCGACCAGGTCCTCAGCTCAAGTTATCACGGAAACCGACCATGGTAAGGGAGAAAAAACCAGTACAGCCTTTCAAGGAAAACCACCTACTCCCAAGGTGATAGTAGTCGATCAGCCAATCTCTACAGCCAAAGAAGCCGATACTCTTGCCCAAGCTCTGTTGGATGAATTGGGAGGAGAATTTGTGCATGCTGATGCTCAAGCCGAAGGCAACCCCAAAATTCAACCGGGTCGGGTTGTGAAATTAAAGAACATGGGGAAGTACAGTGGCAAATACTACGTAACAGAAACCCGTCACATTTTTAGCGAACGCCACTATACGACTGAATTTAGCGTGCGAGGATTGCGGGGGGGCGATCTTTTAGAAATCCTATCTCCTCCAAACCACCTTCAGCCCGGACAGACGCTCTTAGTCGGTGTTGTGACAGACAATCAAGACCCAAAAGGATTGGGTCGAGTCCGAGTCTGGTTTCCCACGCTCACCCCACAGCAAGGTCCAGATGCCCATGCCAGCTACTGGGCACGAGTTGTTAGTACGGGTGCAGGAGGGAATCGGGGGTTTGACTGTCTACCCGAAATTAATGACGAAGTCCTCGTCGCGTTTGAACACGGTGATATCCATCGACCCTATATTATTGGCAATGTCTGGAATGGTAAGGATGCTCCTCCAGAAAAGGTAGGTGACTCGGTTGTGAATGGTAAGGTTCGCCTCCGTACCTTCAAAACTCGCATCGGGCATATGCTGCAATGCGTGGAAGAAAATAAGGGTAGCAGTAAGCAAGGTATTTACATCAAGACAGAAGGCGGACACTGGTATCGATTGAATGATACTGACAAGTTTGTGGAAATCGAAACGAGTGGGGGACATACCCTCCGCCTTGATGATAGTAATAGAACCATCAGTATGACTTCGACCGGCGATATTAATATAAAAGCTGGAGGCACCGGTCTGTCCAACAGAATCAGTCTAGCGGCAGGTGATATTACCCTGACTGGCACCCAAAAGATTACCTTAAATGTCGGTGTGAGTACGGTGGAAGTGACTCAAGCGGGTATCACTATTCAGACAGCCGCTACGCTGAATCTTCGAGGAGGTGCGACCACCAATGTACAGGGGGGGGCTCTCGTTCAAATTGTTGGCGGCATAATTAAGCTTAATTAACTCTTGTTTTTTCAAACTCCCCATCTTATTCAACTTCAACGCCTATGTCTTTTCCAGCCGCACGATTTAGCGATCTCACCGTCACAGGAGATGCCATTATTCCTCCTTGTGTCCCTAATGTTTTGATTGGAGGACTGCCAGCAGCTTGCGTTGGCGACATGGTTTACGGCCCCGTCATCAACTATGCTCCTGGAATTATTACCACTGGGGGGTTTACTGTTTTAATTGCTGGACGACCCGCCGCACGGGTCACCTCTGTTGTCAATGGACTAACCATTGGGCCTTTGGGGGTTCCCGTACCCGTAGGGACGACGATTATTAAAGGACAGCCGAATGTCTTGATTGGTGATATGGGAGTTGCCGTTCCACCCCCTCCAGAAGTTCAATCCCAGCTTGATGCCATGCAGGAAGAAGTGAAACAGAAAAAAGCTGAACAGGAAAAGAAAGAAAAGTCTTAGCGAAAAATAGTGAGCAGTGACCAGTTGTCAGTTACGAGTAATCAGCACATCGGGTAGAAATTTCCGCCTGAAGCCTTGGTCACTGCTCACTGCTCACTGCTCACTGCTCACTGTGAATCCTGATGCCTCATTTTATCGAGCGGTCGAGGATGCCCTAGTGTTTTGTTTTTCGGCAATCCGCTGTTGGAGGACTTCAACCGCCTTAGCATATTGCGGATCGGCTGGAGTACCAACTTTGGCACGATCTTGCTGTAATTCCTTGCGCTTGGAGTCCGATAGCTCAATCTTGATATCTGGATCGATACCATGCTTGTTGATATCCCGACCGCTAGGCGTGAGGTATTTAGCAATCGTCACGGCCAAACCTGAGCCATCTCCTAATCCTCGTACCGACTGAACCAGACCTTTACCAAACGTCTTGGTTCCTACCAGCGTTGCGCGCTTATCATCTTGTAGGGCTCCAGACAGAATTTCACTCGCACTTGCTGAACCGCCATCGACGAGAACAACTAGCGGCTTATCCGTCAAAGCGCGATTATTAGCTTCTTGGCGATCGGTTTCTCCCTGCCGGTCAACTGTCGAGACAATTCCGCCGTCGTTAATCCACATCCGGGCAATCTCCACACTGGCATAGAGCAAGCCGCCAGGGTTAGAGCGCAAATCTAAGACGTAGCCTGATACTTGCTGCTGTTCTAAATTTTTGATCGCATTTCGCATTTCCTCAGCAGCGTTAGCACTGAACTGAGTGAGGCGAATGTAGCCGACTTTCCCCGTGGAACTGTTCTGAACGCCGTATTTAACGGGATGAATTTCAATTTTTGTCCGTGTCAGCTTGTAGTCTTTTTCTTCTTTCCCTCGCTGAATCGTCAACGTCACGGCTGTACCGGGTTCGCCCCGAATCAGTTTAACGGCATCGTTGACATCCATCCCTTGAGTACTTTTGCCGTCAATTTTGGCGATCGTATCTTTTGCCAAGATACCAGCCTTAAATGCGGGTGTATCCTCGATCGGTGAAATCACTACCAGCTTTTTCGTTTCCTCATCCTGGGCTAGCTGAATCCCAACACCCGTTAATTCCCCAGAGGTATCGATCTGCATGTTCTTGAACTCTTCCGGGTTCATGAACCGCGTGTAGGGGTCATTGAGCGTTTTGAGCATTTCCCGGATGGCAGTGTAGGCTTCTTCCTGTTTGGTGTAAGAGCGGTTCAGGTATTTGGTGCGAATAGCCTGCCAATCCTGCTGGTTGAACGTGGCATCTACATACTGGCGATCGATTATTTGCCAAACTTCATCAACTAACTCCTTCGGACTTTCGCGAAAGAAAGCCTGACTTTGAGATAAATGAAGGCCAGCGCCCGTAACCGCAACCGTTGTTAATACTACTGCTGTCGCTCCAAGAACGAGGCCGCGTTTTGTAATTACCATAGTCCTTTCAAAAGCTGGAGGAAAAGTACTGCCAAGGAATTACGCTCACTCTAACACAGGTATGCTGGGACGCTCCTAAGCATATATTTCATTCTGACTCAAGTGCCGCTAGTCCGGACAATACAACAGACCTGAGCTATTAGTTACTTAAAGTAATATACCGATTTTTTTTAGTTTTGGACTCATTCAATCGGTTGACAAAGATCGCGATCGCTTTGTCTCACTTTTGGGTTGTTTTGTAGGTAATTGTGCAGTCGGTTACAGCTTTTGTGTAACAGATCGTCCAAATCCAAATTCCATACGATTGCCGTGTCGTCCTGACTAGCCACGGCTAGTGCCTGACCATCACTGCTCCAACTGACGCTAGTCACCCGATCCTTAAACCCGTCGAGAGTTTTCAGCAACGTATCGTCAAGCCGCCACAATTGCACTTGGTTATCCCAACTCGTGGTTGCCAGAATTTTCCCACTCGGACTAAATTGAACGCGAGCCACGCTATCCGTATGACCTTTGAGAGTTCTAATCAGCGTTCCCTTGCGATTCCACAGTTTAACGGTATTGTCATAACTAGCCGAAGCCAACAGCTGAGAGTCGGGCGAAAAGCTGAGATCCAAAACCCAATTGCTGTGGCCTCGCAGAGTGTTCAGCAATCGTCCATCCGAGGTCCAGAGCTTTACGGTATTGTCATCACTAGCGGACGCCAAGAATTGACCATCAGGACTGAAACTGACGGCATTAACGCGCTTTTGATGAGCCTGCCACTGCTTAAGTTTGATACCCTGACGAGTCCAAAGTGTTACCGTTCCATCCCGACTCGCTCCTACCAGTCGCTCTCCATCAGGACTAAATCGGACATCTTCAAACCAATCACCTTGTCCAGTCAACGTTTTGTACAGCGCACCCTGACGAGTCCAAAGTTTCACCGTTCCATCCCGACTGGCAGATACCAGAAGCTGACTGTCTGGACTGAAACTGATGCGCTCGATGTTATTAGTGTGTCCCCTTAGGGTATGAAGTAGTTGACCGGAATGAGTCCAGATTCTCACCATCTTGTCTTTATCCGCTGTCGCAATCAGCTCCCGATCCGGCGAAAACGCAACATCCATTACATCATCTGGATGTTGCAGCGTCACACGAGGCTGTTCGCGAGGTTCCCAGAGTTTGATGGTTTTGTCATAGCTAGCTGAAGCAAGAATCGGTTCATTGGTTGTTCGTTGTCCGTTGTCCGGTTTTGTTCTCTGCTCGTTTAGGTGAAACGCAGGACTAAAACTAACGGCAGTTACTTTGTCACTATGACCTCTAAATGTTTTGAGGAGAGTACCGTCTCGATGCCAGAGCTTGACGGTATTTTCGCCGCTTGCTGAGGCAATTAGCTGACCATCGGCACTGAACGCCACGCCAAATACCCAGCTTTGATGCTGACCCAATGTTTTGAGCAGCTCGCCGTCACGACTCCACAGCTTCACGGTGCGATCGTCGCTGGCTGAGGCAAGAGACTGACCATCGGGACTGAAGGCCACGGCATTTACTTTGCCCTGGTGACCCTTGAGCGTGTGCAGCAACGTTCCGTCCAGCGCCCACAGCTTAATGGTTTTATCTTCACCCGCAGAAGCGATCGCTTTGCCATCCGGACTAAAGCCCACTGATTGTACGATACCCTCGTGACCGCGCAACGTCCGAACTAACGTTCCGTCAACAGTCCAAAGACGGATTGTGCCATCATTCCCCGCAGATGCCAAGAGTTGTCCATTGGGACTAAAGCTGACGCTGTAAATTTGACCCACAGGCTGCTTAATCGTTTTTAAAAGAGTGCCATCGCGACGCCAAAGCCTAACCGTGCCGTCCCAACTCCCCGAAGCAATCAGCTGACTATCAGGACTAAACGCCACGCTAGTGACACTATCTTGATGACCGATGAGAGTAGCGACTAACGTGCCATTTGGATGCCATAACTTTACCGTTTTATCTCGGCTAGCGGAGGCAATCAACTGACCGTCGGGTGAAAAACTGATGCTCCACACGATATCCGTATGACCCTCCAAACGATTGCGCTCTAAAGTTCCGTAAACGGCTTGTGAGAGAGCTGCGACCACCTGTAACTGAGTATCAGGCTCTACTTTTAGAGATGATAAAATTCCGGTTCCTAACCCTTTGAGGCGTCTGGCTGCTCTTAACCCTTCTAGCAATGCATCAAACGTTTTATTCGAGGCAAACAGTGCTTCGGAAGAGGAACTCATCGCGTTGAGTTGAGCATTTTCAAACAGCGTTGCAGCTCGTCGCCTTTGTACCTCAGCACGCCATCCGAATCCACACGCGGTAAGGGCTAAAACTGCCATCGTCGCCCCTACTGCGAGCGCACGAAATCGCTGTCGTCGAACGCGAAAGATTTCCTTCTCACTTCTTTTTAGTTGAGTCAGAATATTGAACTGAGTGCGCTGCTCGTAGTGTTGACGAATGGGTTCGACTAAATAATCGTGAACCAGCTGATATCGAGTTTCCGGTTCATCCGGTACTCGGAAGATCAAGCCAGAACCGACTAATATCTTTAGACCTAAATCGAAGCGATCGCCGATCCAGGATTCTGCTAACAAGATATCGCTAGCTGAAAACTGTTCGCTGACCAATTCAGATTGAGTTTTCAGCGGGCGGGTGCCTTTGTCATCGGTTAAGGAAAATAAGATTTGCCAGACTAACCCTTCATTCTCGGCACCGCAATCCTCGATCGCATTCAAAAGCAACCGCTCTACCAGAAAGGCTTTAGAATTGGCACCGAGTGCATAATACTGTGCGAGAGTTTGAATTTTTTCAGCCTGTAGCTGTTGCCCGACGACTTGCAACTCAATCGGACGCACCACTCCCGAGTTCCCCGCTAAATCTTGCACCAGTGCGTCAATGAGCGATTCTTCTAACTGGAATTGAGATGCTGCGGCTAAGGTACCAATTAGGCTTTTTGCATCTTTGGGAGAGATATCTCCTAAGTAGTAACGATGCTGTCGATCTAAGATATTGTTATTGATCGTCGTCAAATCGCTATAGCGCTCGCATTCTAACAAAAGATGCAGATAATCTTCTCGTAACGAGAAGATTATCTTGAAGTAAGGAAGCTTAAGGCACTCCCCTAAAAAATCATAAAATTGCCTTCGCTCCTCTAAGTTGGTACAGGCAAAAAAGAATTCTTCAAATTGATCGAAGATCAGGATAGTTAATAAATTGCGTTCCGAACAAAGCCGTAACTGTTCTAAGATGGTTTGAAGGTTAGAGGGTTGAAAAATTTCAACTCTGGAAGCGCTGGGTTTTCCAAACGGATAGGGTAGGTTTGAAGGATTAGAGTCCTCGTTTTCAGCGTGCGCTCTTTTAGCGTTCCAACTCGCCAACGCTTGAGTCAAGCATTTTGCCAGCTCCCCAACCCAATCCCTGTAAACGGTTTGCACGATCGGTAAAGCTTCTCTCGCACCAATCGTGCGTGCTTCCAACGCCGGTACTAAACCCGCCCAGATCAGAGAACTTTTACCAACACCCGATGAGCCATGCAGTATCGTTAATTTGTGGTCATTGCGACCCAAGCGTTCGAGCAAGCGATTGACATCGCCCTGACGCCCAGCAGCGGCTATAGCTAAAGGCGATATCCTCAACCCCTGTTGCATCAAAGGTTGTAAGGGAGCAGCACCAAGAAACGTACAAAATCCATACTGTTGCTCGATCGCTCGCTGCTCTTGCTTGAGTTCAAAGGCTCGAAGAT
>DATNPC010000529.1:0-19288 GCA_036703375.1 Allocoleopsis sp. | reverse complement strand
GTTCGCTTTTGCGTAATGCTTGCTCAACTTGTTTGAGGTCGCTAATATCGCGTCCGACCGATTGCAACTCCACCAAGTCACCCTGCTGGTTAAATATCGCCCGATTAATCCATTGCGTCCAGCGCACTTCACCCGCAACGACGACTCGATTCTCAATGACGACGACAGGATTGTCCCTACTGATAGATTTAACCTGTTGCTCTATATATTCGAGGTCGTCTGCAAACACCACTGGGGCGTAGTGATTGCCGATGAGGTCTTCTCGTTTTACTCCAAAATAGCGGCAGTACGCTTCGTTGATGAACAGGAGGGTACCGTCGGGCAGGAAGCGACTCACCAGTTCGGTCTGATCTTCAACAATGGCGCGATAGCGTGCCTCACTCTGTTGTAAGGCGTCTTGAGTGCGTTTGCGATCGCGAATATCGCGACTGAGGATCATAAATGCCCCAATCGCCGGTTCGTCTAACCAGTTGGTTGCCACACCCTCTAGCCAAACCCAAGTCCCATCCTTGTGCCGCAATCGATATTCAACGGTGACGGGTACTCCTGGATTCGCCAGTTCTCTGGCTATCGCGGCATCTAAGTTCGGTCGATCCTCCGGATGCAACACTTGCAGGAGTTTTTCTCCGACAAATTCGCTGGGCGAGTAGCCTAAGATTCTCTCCACAGCGGGACTTTGATAGAACACCCCACAATCGGGAGAAGACAGGGTGATGATATCGGGGGAAACTTGCGCCAACGCCCGGAAGCGGGCTTCGCTCGCCCGAAGTGCCTCCTCAGTTCGTTCGCGCTCGGCAATTTCCCGCTCTAATTGTTGATTGATTTGAGTTAATTCTGCGGTTCGTTGAGTAACTTCGGCTTCTAATGTACGGCTGTAATCGGTGAGGAGTTTCTCCGTTTGTTTGCGATCGGTGATATCTTGAAAGGCGCTCACTGCATAGAGAATATTACCTTTTTTGTCCAAAATCGGGATAGATCGCAACTCAAAAGGAATAATTTTTCCCTCGTGATGAACTTCAAGATCATCAACGATGACGCATTCGCCCTTGAGCGCTCGCAATGCTGGCAGTTGGTCTGTAGGATAAAGCTGGTTAGTGCCTGCCCGATAGAGGCTGTAGGCTTGGGCTATTTGCTCAGATGATGCGTCTGCTTTGATGCCTTGACTAATTAAACGCTGTCCCGTCTGATTGATATAGGAGACTTTACCATCAGCGGTATGTAGAGATACCCCAACGGGGACAGCTTCTAAGAGTTGCGTCCATTTACTTTCACTTTCGCGCAACTGGGTATACAGTTTGGCATTTTCAATCGAAATGGCAATCTGTGAGGATAAGAGATTCAAGACTTCCAATCGTTCTGGTGTAAATGCGCCTGTCGTGAGATTATTTTCCAGGTAAAGAATCCCTACCAATTTGCCTTGATGGATGAGGGGCGTACACAAGATCGATTTGGGCTGCTGTTTGAGGATGTAGGGGTCTTGGGTAAAGTCACCGTCATGGACGGCATCGTGCAAAACTAGGCTTTTTTGGGTACGGATGACGTAATTTGCGATCGCATTCGACAGCATCGGCGTCTCGCTGTTGCCACTGACTGCTTCAATTGGGATAGAGTGCAAAACCTGGATTTCATCAGATGCGATCGTTCCTGATGCTTCAATCCTCCATTGCTCGTTCGAGTTCCCTGGCTTTGCCAGGGAACTCGAAATCAAAAATCCGTTTTGAGCCCCTGCATTTTCGATGACGATTTTCATCATCTTGGCTAACAAAGTTTCTAGTGCTAGTTCACCCGAAAGAGCTTGTGACGCTTTGAGAATACTCTTAAGATCCAAAGAGCTGGATATCTGCGTGCTAGTCCTACAACTGGTTGTCGGACTTGTCGGTAGGCTGGAGAGCTTTTGGTTAAAAAACTGAGGATAGCGTTCTTCTAAATCTCTCACCTTACGGGTTGCTTGCCAGCGCAGATAGCAATAGTGAGCTTCAGCCATATAAGTTTGGGCAATCTTCAACCTTTCCTGCGCCAGATAAAACTCGGCCGCTAACTCATACGCTAAGGCTTCTTCGTGAAGATATTGGTTTTCTCTCGCCCCTGCGATCGCTCGCTCATACAGTTCGCTAGCTTCCCACTTCTGTCCCAAAACTCTGGCTTTTTCTGCCTCTACTAATTCGTATTTATGTAAATAATTCATCGGCGCATGGTCTGCCCAAGCTTTTAGTCTCTTTTGGTTAGCTGCAACTTTCTCCAAATATTTGCTTTGTTCGCTGACTGAAACGCTGGGATAGTGAGCTAAAAGAGCTAAAGAATAGTAAAAAGGACTTTGGCTACTAGGGAACAGTCCTATAATGCCAGTTTCGCATTTCTCCAAACTTTCGGCATTGACAACAGCTTGAGAGTAATCTTTAAAAAGATAATTCAGAATAGTTTTTGCTAAATACAAATGATAGAGCAAGCTTAAATCATTGCTAGCTGTTAGAGCAAAAAATCTTTCTAGTCCATCCCCGTTACTCGTTGAAGCTTCAGATTTTCCAATTAAATTTAAAACAAACTGTTGCCAGATTTGAGGATAATTGACCTGATAGTCTTGTTTAAGATTCCCGATCAAATCAATATAATTTTCTATCTCAGAGGCTACATAGCCTAATGGCTCTCCAAGTAAACATAAATTTTGGCAATAGTTAGTAGAAGCATAACAGGTAAATTCTATTTCTCCAGTTTCTAGACCAATCTGAATCGTGTCGCGTAAAGGCTTTAATGATTTTCTTGCTGCCTCTTTCCAATGAATAATAAATGAATAAAAATTATTGGAAACTCTACACCCGATCTCTTTGGCATCAAACTTATCTAAAATTCTCAAAGCCAGTTTACCAAACTGGTAACCCGATTCGATATCTCCCAATAGTCCACACAAGACTAAACCATACAATCCATAAGCATACGCTGCTAACGGGGAATTCCCATAGTTAATACAGAGTTGAACAAGAGTGAATGAAAGCGATGGTAATTGTAGGGGATTAGCTATATAAATAGGTGCAAATAGAATTATTAAAATCCGCAGCGCTGCTTCCTTATAAGGGTCAGTCATTGTTGGGAGGTTGTAGAGTTCATCAACTCTCAAGATTTGAGGTCTTGATTCTGAAAGAGAGACTCCTAGAAGTTCTAAAACTTCTTTTCCCATAGCGATAGCCGCTTGCATTTGATTTCGAGCGCTATAAAGGAGGATTTTTATTCGATAAACTTTGACTTTTTCTAAAATTGTCTTTGCTCGTTGCAAAACAATAGGGTAAAGGGCTTCGACTTGTTGATAATCGGCATTTAAATATTCGGTTTCAATAGATTCTACATAGAGAGCGAGCGTCAAGTCATACTGAGTTTCCCAGCTATCTTCGCCTAGGAGTTCTCGCCCCATCGTTAAATACCGAGTGGCTGAGTCATAGGCTGTTGCCGACTTCGCTTTTTTCCCTGCCATCAAGTTCAATCTGGCTATCTCATGGCGAGCGCCTTGATGAGAAACGAATTCAACACCTAGATTAAGATGATCGACAATGACAAAGATTTTCTCAGATAACTGGTCGGGCAATATATTGTGTAATAGTAAGCGTCCTATCTGGAAGTGAAGCTTTTTTTTATCTCGATCGGCAATCAAAGTATCAGCCGCTTGTTGAATGCGATCGTGCCGAAATTTATAATCTTGGATGAGGAGTTGCTCGTCTAGCTCAGATATTGGCAAAATTACCCCTTTATGAATCGCTTCTCCCAAGTCTTGGAAAACTTCAGATAGCGATTTCCTGCTAATCATAGAAAGAGTTTTTAAGTCAAAGCTGAACCCGATACAAGCGGCAAAACGCAACATCTGTTGAGTTGGTTCAGGTAATTTCCTCAACGAACCAATCATCAACTCCACCACGTTATCCGTGATGCCCATTGCTTCAATCGTTGAAATATCCCACTGCCATCTTGGAGTTTGAATTACTCCTCTTTCCCAGGCAGAGATTGATTCGAGATTTTGTGCGATTGGAAGGCTTTGTTTTTCGCTCCCATCTAAACTAAAACTAATGAGATTATCTGAGTATAGAGTTTTCAAGAATTCATTAACAAAGAACGGATTTCCTCCAGTTTTCTGTACTACCAGTTCTGCTAAGGATTCGACCGTTTCGATATCACTGTACAGGGTATCAGCAATTAGCTGCGTTACATGACTCAGTGCTAAAGGAGCTAGGGTAATCTGATTAATAACTGCTCCTTCCTGGCGTAATCCTTCAAGAGTAACCATTAAGGGATGAGTAGGGTTTACTTCGTTATCTCGATATGCACCAATCAGTAACAGATATTGCAGATTAGTATCTGTCATCATAAGTTGGAGTAACTTGAGACTAGCGGTGTCTGCCCATTGCAAATCATCTAAAAATAGGACTAAAGGGTGTTGACGAGAACAAAAGACCCGAATAAAGTTTTGAAAGACTAAATTAAAGCGATTTTGGGATTCCGTTAGTCCTAGCTCCGGGACAGGCGGTTGTTTGCCCACAATTAATTCCACGTCGGGAATTACATCAATAATTACCTGAGCATTTGCACCTAAGGCAGATCGAATTTTTTCTCGCCATTGGTTGAGATGAAATTCAGATTCGGTTAATAGTTGTCGAACCAATCCAGTGAAAGCAATGACTAGGGCAGAGTAGGGAATATTCCGCGCCAACTGGTCAAATTTGCCAGAAATAAAATAGCCTTTATGACGAGTAATTGGTTTATAAATTTCAGCCACTAGCGCTGATTTTCCCACACCCGAATACCCCGCCACTAACATCAATTCAATCGCGCCATTTTGAGCTTTATGAGTTGGGAGTTGGGATTCCTTTATCGCTACATCCCCCCGTCTCCCCATCCCCCCGTCTCCCCGTCTCCCTACCTCTTCGTCTCCCGTACCTGCTACCCGCTCAAAGGCTGCGAGTAAGGTGGCAACTTCCGCTTCACGCCCATAGAGCTTTTGCGGAATTTGAAACTTATTGGAAATATCGTGAGTTCCTACTTGAAACTCTTCAATTCGACCTGTTATTTCTAACTGTAAAAGACATTCTTGTAAATCAGAAACGATTCCCCATGCACTTTGATATCGCTCTTCCGCTGTTTTCGCCATCAGTTTCATCACGATATCTGAAACCGCTTTAGGACACTGTTGAGGGCTAAGGGGTAAACCGTCTTCTCCTACCAGATGGGGTGGAACTGGCTGCTTAGCGATATGGCAATGAACTAATTCCAGAACATCAGTTGTAGTAAAAGGCAAGTCTCCGGTAAGCAGTTCGTAAAAAGTGACACCGAGAGAATAAAAATCCGTGCGATAGTCTAAGCTGCGGTTCATTCGTCCTGTTTGTTCCGGCGACATATAAGCTAAAGTGCCTTCTAAAACATTCGGATGAGACAGCGTGGGAGTTGTGTGAGTTAATCGAGTAGAAATCCCAAAATCGATAATTTTGACTTGTCCTGTTTCTGGATTCAGGACAATATTGCCTGGGTTAATGTCTTTATGAATAACATTCTCCGCGTGAATCCTGCCCAGAATTTCGGTAATTTTGATAGCAAGTCTCAAGAATTCAGCTAAAGGCATCGGGCAACCTATTTCTCCCGACTCCTGCATCAACTTCTGAAGAGATTCCCCCCCAAAATCTTCCAAAACAATGACTAAGCTTCTCTGATAGTCTTGCAGGCTATACGCTTTAATCACTCCTTCTAGATTTAGGGAGTGGGTGATTTCATATTCCTGCTTGTAGCGGGTAAGTTCTGTGGGTGTGGGATAGTCTTCCTTTAGAACCTTGAGAATTACAGCCGTATTATCCTGTTGTTTGGTGCCGCGATAAACAATAGAATTAGCGCTTTCGTAAATTTTTGCTTTAACAGTAATATCAGTTAGGGAAAGCATAAATCATCAGGGTCAACTTCGATAGCTGTTGTTTGGAAGTACCTTAAAATGAGTCGGAGATAGATTTTGAGAATTGTGTCAATAATTAAACTTTATGAATCCCGCGCCAATACTGACTCAAGTGCTATTGCGTTCACTTTTATAACTTAAACAACCTCCATTGGAATACAAAATTTATGTATTCTAGGGGTTTTACGATGTGGGTGCATCCTGACGCCAGCCCAATTCGCTCCTTCTTATCAAGATAACTTAATCTGACTTAAACTGAATCTGTCTCTTCATCAATCGAGAACTGCAATCAAGTTAATGACCCATCAAGTAAAATCTCGTTCTCCTTGGATGTTCATCCCAACGCTTTATTTCGCGGAGGGAGTGCCTTACGTCATTATCAACACAGTTTCCATTATTTTTTATAAAAGAATGGGGATAGAGAATGCTCAAATTGCATTTTGGACGAGCCTGCTCTATCTCCCTTGGGTAATTAAAATGTTTTGGTCGCCTCTTGTTGATACCTATTCAACCAAAAGAAATTGGATTATTTATACTCAAGTCGCTATGATGTGTTGCTTGAGTTTTGTTGCCTTCTCCTTCCAACTCCCTCATTTTTTTATAGTATCTTTACTGAGCTTAACCCTTGGAGCCTTGATTTCAGCAACTCATGATATTGCGGCTGACGGATTTTATCTCCTAGCGTTAACTCAAGAACAGCAAGCCTTTTTTGCAGGAATCCGTTCAGTATTCTATAGACTCGCTACTATTTTTGGCTCAGGCGTTTTAGTGGTTTTAGCGGGTCAGCTTGAAATTAGGATTCAGAATATTCCTCTCAGTTGGACTCTAGCTATTAGTTTGTCTGCTTTAGTCTTTGCCTGCATTTTTATTTTTCATTGGTTAATTTTGCCTGGAGTTGAGTCAGTGGGGCAACAATCAAAATCTGTCACCCCAAAAATTCCTTTTTGGTCAGTTATCCATTCCTATTTTCGCCAAGACCATATCGGCAGCATTTTGGCATTTATTTTGCTATACAGGCTTGGGGAAGCGTTGCTGGGCAAAATCGCGTCTCCATTTTTATTAGAGCGAAGAGAACTGGGAGGCTTGGGACTATCCACCTCTGAAGTTGGTGTAGCTTATGGAACCTTAGGTATTATCTCCTTAATTGTTGGAGGCATTATTGGGGGAGTATTGATTTCTAAGTACGGACTAAAAAAGAGTATTTTGCCTTTGACGTTAGCCGTTCACTTGCCGAATCTCTTTTATGTCTATATGGCTTATATGCAGCCTCCGAATGAATTGGTTTATCTTTTGGTTGCGTTGGATCAGTTAGGTTATGGATTAGGGTTTACAGCTTTTAGCGTGTATTTGATGTATATCTCGCGAGGGGAATATAAAACTTCACACTTTGCCATCTCGACGGGCTTTATGGCGTTAGGGATGATGCTGCCTGGATTAATCAGTGGTTATCTTCAGCAAGCGGTTGGTTATCCAGTGTTTTTTATTGTGGTGTTTTTAGCCACCATTCCTGGTATGATAACGCTCTGTTTTATTCCTTTAAAAGACTGATGCAATGTCAGATTTTCTAGCAAATTGAGGAAATACACCCTGCATCAGGGCGCACAGTGGTGCGCCCCTAAGAATCTACTATTGCCAAAATGAAGACGAGGAAACTCCTCAGATCTGGAACCGATTTTCTCCAGTCCCTCAGTCAGCCTCAACTTCCAACATACGATCGCACCTGTTGGTGGATGATGGGATAGCGTCAGCTGAATAAGATTAAGCCATGACCCAAGCCCCAATTGGTGACAGGGAGAAAACTTATGAGGTTTAACTTTAATCCACCCCTATTTGTCGCGACAATCGTTCTGTTTGTCGCTCTATTTACTGCCGCCCTATTCGGCTACCTGCTGTCTCAGTTCATCCGAGGATTCTTGCCGGTTGATGCTCTAAATTTTTTAATTGCGCTGTTTCTCCTAGCCGCAACTGCCTTCCTGACTTACATCTTGTTACGATTTATCAGAAAACAGCGATCGCAATCCGCATCGAGGCAAGTGGTTCTCACTGAACCCGTAGCTGAACCCCTGGAAAGGTCGTTGGAAGAACCGTTTTTCCGGCAACCTCGAATGCTCTTTGAACCAACCCAGAGTCCAGAGGAATTGGAGCGTGAGGGTCGATAATCGAATGTATCATGTCCCCCGAAACTCGCTAGACTAAACAGCAAGGGCTTTACAAAAGTTAGCTCGCTTCTCAGAAACGTTTACGTTGACTCTAAACATGGCTATTTTTCGGCAATTCATCGCTCCCTTCCTAATCGTACTAGTGTTTTTAGTGGCGCTACTAGCTGTCAGCGCTCGTATCTTCCTGCCTTCAGATATGGCAGCACCTGCACCGATTGAGGAGGTTGAGTCTGCTAGCGTGCAGCCACAAGGAGCAACAGCCGAGCATTCGGCTTTACCGACATCTGCTAGAGCGGTTGTCAATTAAACGGCTGCTGGTACTAGTGTTTAGTCAAATATTACCGGGCTACGAGTTGCGTGTTGGAACGAAGCGGGAACGGGAAACTTTATTAACATTCCTCCAGCAGAGTTACCAAGAACTTTTCCCAGAGCAGAAAGATTTTTCTCATCTGAGTGTAACGGTAAAGCAATACTTTTCTCGGGAAACGCCGCTCTGGTGGGTTGAGCCAGTTGTACCATCTGTTGCCCAAGAGGCATCGCTTGTCCCGTCATCGCCCTCACTCAGCGAACCGATCGCCTGTCTGTGGATGGGAAATGCGATCGATCAGGTTGCAGGAAATCGCTACGCCCATGTTTTTTTACTGTACGTAGTGCCAGAGTACCGGCGTCGGGGGATTGGTGCCGCGCTGATGCGTCATGCGGAAAATTGGGCCAGGGCAAGAGGCGATCGCCAAATCGGCCTTCAAGTCTTTCAATCAAATCAGCCTGCGATCGCTCTTTACCACCAGTTGGGCTATCAAACTCAATCGCTATTGATGATTAAACCGCTTTCTTCTCAGTCGCCTGAGTAGCCCGAAACAATTACGCGATCGCTCGATTCACAGTATCGAGTCAATCAGCGAACAGTAACCATGTTTTCAGCATAAATCCGAGAAGGGCGAAGGGCGAAGCATTTGCGGATAACAACCCTGATATCACTGATAAATCTGGGCGCAAATGCTTCGCCCCTACAGCCAAATATTGACTTTTGCAAGAGACGACTATGAGCGTACCGCTCACACTCCAGAATGAAAGGAGACTTTCTTGCACAGGTCTACTGGTCACTGGTCACTGGTCACTGTCACTGCTCACTGCTCGCTGTTGAAGTCCTACTTGTCTTTTGAACCACCAAATCCTTTGGCTTTTGTCTTCTTCTTACCGCGAGGTTTGGACGAGCCAGAGGTTTTAGTACTGGACACAGTACTGACTTCGGGGGCTTTGGCTTTTGATGCTTCAACGGGAGAACTTGCTGCCTGCTGTGGCTTCTCCTTAGTTTCTGCGTCTGTGGCTTTTTCTGGCTCTGCTGGTGTTGTTTCTAGTGTTACCTCTGAGCGAGCTAGCTCTGGTTGGGCTTCCGAACTCTTCTCTTCAGGTTCTGGATGTTGAAACGCTGTCGTTGCCGCTTCAACGGCCGCAGAAACTCTCTCAACGAGCGTTGGGGGGTGAGTCTCTTGAGCCTGCTCTACTGAGTCCTGAGTCGCCGACGACTCAACTTTCTCAGTAGCGGATGCTTCCAGAGTCACTGGTTCTTGGTTAGCCTCTGAGTCTTCGCGATCGCTGTGTGGGTGTTGAAACGCCGTTACTGCGGCCTCCACAGCAGAGGAAACTCGCTCTACCAGGTTTGGTTTGTGGGCGTGTTCCACCGATTCCTCGACTGCCGACGTAGCTTCAACGTTAGCCGTTTCTTCGACGGTGGATTCGGCAACTGGTGCTGAAGCCGCTTCGTCGCTGGCTTTTTCTTCGACTTCCGAGGACTCGACGACACCTGCTACTGCGTCGCCGCTGGATACCTCTTCGACGGCTGGCACTTCTGAAACGGCTGAATCTGAGACTTCTAAGTGGGTGTCGTCCAATGACTTTTTTAACTCGGTCTCACTAATCTCAGGTTCAGGGGTTTCTTCCACAACCGGCGCTTCTGGCGCTACCGCTGCTGAGGCTTGAGGTTCCTCGCTCTGCTGTTGGGTCTGAGTTTCGCTAATCTGAGGTTCAGGTGTCTCTTCCACAGCTGGTGCTTCTGGCGCTACCGCTGCTGAGGTCTGAGGTTCCTCGCTCTGTTGTGGTGTCTGAGTCTCGCTAATCTCAGGTTCAGGGATTGCTTCCACCACTGGCGCTTCTGGCTGGGCAGTACCCAATCGGCTAATGCGATCGCCAATGTTCTCCGGAATCGTATACCGTTCGGGAAGCAGGGTTGGCTGGGAGACAGCTTCTTGTACTAAGGCTGCCACATGTTCTGACGGGTCAATCCCTGATTCTGCTGGAGTGCCATTTGCAGCCGTCCAATTGGGATCGGGCTGAGGAATTTTGAACTGGATGTCAGTCGGTTTTACAGACTTGGCCGGGACTAACCGGCTGATGCGATCGCCAATATTTTCCTGAATGCTATAGGTTCCAGGAAGTACAGTTGGCTTCGAGACGGCTTCTTGTACTAGAGCTGCGGTGTGTTCGGATAGGTCAATCGGTGGACCTTCTGCTGGTTTGGCCTGAGTCCAAGACGTTGTTTGCCAGGAGGATTGACCGACTGGCGCTGGCGTCTGTGGCTGAGATACCGAGGCTTGAGAAGGCTGGTTTAAGGATAATGGGGGAATAAATCGAATGGAACGAGCCATCCGGCGATAAGGCTCTAGGTGGTCGGTCACATTGCCCCCCCTTTTTCGTTTAAGTACATTAGAAAGTTGAAATATATAAGCGTCGCTTAATGTTGTGTAATATACCAAATTCAAGTTTTGAATTTGCGCTACGAGCGAGCGAACGTTAGTTTTCTTAACGTTTTGCTACTTTCTGTAGCGATGTGTCTTAGAAAAAGACTGGTGCAATCGGGTGGGATGCGATACTTTATCAGTTATGTATAGTGATGACGATCTAAGCGTACTCGATGTTACGGCCGATCTAGAAAGCCCTCTAGATGACATGGAGCCGATTGATGCCGAGTCAGAAGCACAAAAGCCCGATCCAGAAGCAATGCTGGCACTGTTAAAGGCTCCTGAGACGCCTCAACGGATGCTGGCAGCGCGTGCATTCTGTGAAATTCAGGATGAACGAGCGATTCCTCAGCTCATTCATCTATTAACCGATGTTTGTCCGTTAGTGCGAGTGAGTGCGGCTTATGCGCTGGGGCGCAATCCGAGTTCGACGGCGGTAGAGCCGTTGATCGAGCAGTACAACTCGGACTGGAACGGTTACGTTCGCAAGGGTGTGGTTTGGGCCTTGGGTAACTGTCGCGATCGCGGCGCTTTACCAACGCTAACTGATGCCCTGAAAAACGATATCTCAGCCGTGCGCTTGTGGGCAGCTAGTGCGCTGGCACAAACGGCCGAGTTGGAGTACGAGGACATGGTTGCTGCAATTCCCCCCTTGATTGCGGCGCTCAAGCAAGACCCGATGCCAGCCGTGCGGAGTAACTGTGCTTGGTCAATTGGGCAGTTGTGCCGAGAACTTCCCTCGAATGCCGTCTATGCGGGTGCGATCGATGCGTTGATTGAAGCGTTTGCTGAGGATGAAGATTTAGGAGTTCAGGAAGATGCTAAAGCTGCGCTGTTAAAAGTGGGCGATCCTCGCGGACTTCAGTTGATTGAGACGATCGAGTTGGAAGGGTTACTCTAAGCAATCTCTCTCGGCTCAAAGTGAGTTAGCGGATTGTTAATTTCCCGAATTAGACTCATCTAAAGTCCAATCTTCAAACCGCAAATTAGGAACACGGGAAAAATCACTCTGGTTGCGCGTGACTAGGATGCTATTCCGGGAAATTACAATTGCAGCAATTCGTAAATCTTGGGTACCAATTCGGACTTTTTGACGAATTAATTCAGTGTAACAATCGTAAGCCTTGCGGTCGAAATCCAGCTGATTAATGGTTTGAAAATACTCCAATGTAGCTCGCAGCCTCGCGTAAGCTAACACTAGTTTTTCTGATGAATGAGTTTGTCTAATCACATGGAATCGACCTCGCAGTTGTTCTTCTACTGTAATGATTGTTACAGCAATTTCTTCAGGATTGACTGCGCTAATGCGTTGTGTGAGATTGGGATGCCCTTGTTGGAAAAGTGAAATGCAATCTGTATCCAGTACCCACAAAGTCACTTGGTTTCTTCCTCAGCATCAAGTTGCTGATAATAGGCTTCCATGTCTGCATCAAGCTTGCGGCGATCGTCTTCGATAAATGCTAGTACTTTATCAAAGTCTGGATCGTCCTTGAACATACCAGCAAACTTCATCCAAGGATGCTCGAAGTGAGGATTATCGATTTCCAGAGAAACTACTTCAGCTTTTGCTAAACGTGTGGTCAAAAGTTGGCGGGCATTTGCGATCGCTTCTTCGCGGGTAACACCAAAAGCTTGACAGTCTGGCAACTCCAACACAGTTGCTTTATAGCCAGTTTCGTTTTCTTCTTCAATCAGTACAGAGTAAGTCAACTTAGGCAAGTTGCTGGGAGTCAATGTTAATGAGTTAGTCTTCATAAGATTTGTCTTGACAAACTTTTCCTTGAGGCGATTGCAGAACAAATGCCAAATTTAGGGTCTAGGCGAGAAGTTGTAGTTAGCCAAGTTTGCCACAACCCGAACCAACTCATCCGGGTCAAATGGCTTGGCTAAATGAACTTGAAACCCTGCGGCTAGCGCTGCGCTGCGCTCTGAGTCTCTAGCATAAGCAGTGAGCGCTATGGCTGGGATGTATTCTCCTCGTGCCACTTCGAGTTCTCGAATTTGGCGCATGAGAGTATACCCGTCAACTTGGGGCATGCCGATATCGCTGACCAGGATATCGGCTTTCGACGTGGAAAGCCAGTTTAAGGCTTCGCTCGCGGATGCGACTGCCGTCACTTGTGCGCCAGAGTCTTCCAGAATCGTCACGAGTAACTCTCTGGCATCCGTTTCATCATCAACCACTAGCACTTGTAAGCCTTGGAGTGGGGAGGGGGCAGTGGGCTGTGACGAGTGAGGGTGAGTTGTGTTCCGATTGCTCACTCCTGACTCTCGACTCTCTAGCAACAGTGGTAACTGTACGGTAAAGGTTGCTCCTAGTCCTTCACCGGGACTAGATGCTTGAACGGTGCCACCATGCAGTTCGACCAGATAGCGGACGATTGCAAGACCGAGTCCCAATCCACCGTATGCTCTAGTAATTGAGCCATTTTCTTGGCGAAAGCGATCGAAGACATAGGGTAAAAATTGGGCGGAAATGCCTTTACCCGTGTCACTGACTTGAATCTGAGCATAAGCTTTAGCCGGTGGATTGGAGCGTTCATCCTGTAACGGTTGACCATCTGCCCAGTTGTCAACCCGTTCGAGTTGGACGGTGACTCGTCCACCTGGCGGGGTGAACTTAATCGCATTGGAGAGTAAATTCCAGACTACTTGCTGGAGGCGATTGACATCACCCCAAACGGGTTGGGCTGCTGAATCGAGCCAATACTCGATTTGAATAGACTTGGCTTGAGCCGCAGGACGCACAGATTCGATCGCGGATTCAATGGCTCTTACCAATTGGCACGCTCGCGGCGAAATGCGGAGCTTCCCCGTCATAATACCCGAAACATCAAGGATATCTTCGATCAGCGCTGATAAAGACCTCGTGTTGCGATCGATCGTCTCCAACGCACGCTCGATCTTGGCCTCATCCAACGTTCGGGTTTGCAGCAACTGAGTCCAGCCCAGCATGGCATTGAGCGGGGTACGCAATTCATGGGAGAGGGTGGCGAGAAATTCATCCTTAATGCGATTGGCCGCTTCTGCTTCCGCTCGTGCCTGTTTTTGAGCCGCATACGCCCGCGTGCGTTCGATCGATTGAGCGCACTGTTGTGCCATTGCTAGGATAAAAGCGCGATCGTCCTCGCTAAAGGTGCGAGGGGTAGAAAAGCTAAAGCCCATCCCGCCTAGCGTCCGTCCCTCTACAATGAGGGGCATATCGACCCAGGCATGATGATCGTACTTGGTCGGCAGGTGGGGATAGCGCTCTGCCCAAGCTTCGCGGGATTCCACAATCTGGAGCTTACCACTGCGAACGGCATCCGTGACGGGGACAGCCGCCGTCAAGGGGTAAAGGGTGCCTGTATCGATTACCTCCGGTGGATAGCCGAGAGCCCGGACTACTTCCAAGGAGTTGTCGTTGTCCGAGAGTAGGGCAATAAAGCCAGCGCTAGCCTTTAATGCGCTCAATCCTTCATTGACTACCACTTCACCCACTTGAGTATAGGATAAGGCTTCACCCAGCGCGGCTGTCAGTGCTTGCAAGCTGGCATTGCGTTCCGCTGTCTTCTCCGCCACGCCTCGTGCTGATTGAGTTTCCCGATAGAGTCGTGCATTATCGATCGCTAAAGCCGCACGATACGCCAAATCTTCGACGAGAGGCAGATCGAGTGGACTATACTGCCGCTCTGACTCGGCCGTCAAAAACGCAATGCAGCCCAATATCCGTCCGCGCACTCGCATTGGTACGGCAATGTACGACTTCAATCCAATCTCGCGCAGCAGTTCCAGATGCTGGGCGTCTCGGGCAAACGCCTTCAAATTCGCATCCGTAAGCTCGGCGGCCATCACGGATTCCCCCGTGCCTAAGGCTTTTGCTACTCCCCTAGGGGTATTGATATCTTCGGGATATTGCCGCCAAAGCTGCCACGCTAACTCCACTTTTGCCGGATTGAGATGAGCGATCGCGACCCGACGGATTGCTCGGTTTTCCTCTAAAATGTCCACAGCACACCAATCGGCAATGAAGGGGACAGCTAACTGCGCCACCTTCGCCAACGTCGTTTCATAGTCGAGCGAGGACGCGAGTTCCTGACTCACGCGGGCTAAGAAATTCGATTTGAGGGCTTGCGCCTCTGCTTCCTGACGCGCCGTCTGCTCTTGAATCAGCTTGACTCGTTCTTCCTCTGCTTGTTTGCGATCGGTGATATCCTGAACCACAGCCACGAAATAATCGATCGCTCCATCCGCTCGACGCACGCAGCGCACCGACATACTCGCATAGATCGCTTCGCCGTTTTTACGAATGAACCGTTTGTCGAGTAAATAGCCGTCAGACTCTCCCCTTAGCACCCGATGAAACTGCTGCACGTCAGCCTCTACGTCTTCCGGGTGAGTAATATCCACCCATGTCATTTGGAGCAACTCATCCCGGCGATACCCGACAATGTCGCATAGCTTGTCATTGACATTGAGCCAGCCTTTTTCTGGCGAGGAGATGGCAATCCCGATGAGGGGAAGTTCAAAATAACTGCGAAGAGTGGATTCGCTTTGTCGTAACGATTCTTCCACTCGCTGGCGTTCGGCAATTTCCGCTCTTAACGATTCATTGGCGTGGGCTAACTCGGCGGTTCGTTCCTCGACTCGTCGTTCTAGTTCAACGGCCAGCTGACGCAGTTTGGTCTGAGCCTGCCTGCGTTTATTCCGTTCCTGCCGTTCGCGCAGCGCCCGTTGTACGGCGGGAACCAGTCGCTCTAGTCGTTGTTTTAATACGTAGTCGGTGGCACCGCTTTTGAGGGTTTCAATCGCGAGTTCCTCTCCCAACGTCGCGGAGACAAAGATAAATGGCACTTCCGGGCAAATTGCCTGGGCCAGCTCTAACGCTGAAATTCCATCAAAGCAAGGTAAAGAATAATCGGAGAGAATCAGGTCAAAGCCGTCAGTTTCTAGTGCTGTTTGAAAGTCGCTGCGCGTTTCTACTCGCACTAACTTGCCTTTGATTCCACCATGGGTCAAAGTAGCTTGGATGAGTTCTGCATCAAGCAAGCTGTCTTCAAGCAGGAGGATACGCAAGATTGCCACAGAATTCTATCTCCTAAATACTGTGCAGGGAGGACAGGGAACCGGGAGGCGGCTGATTAACCACCGCCCAGAACAATCCCAAGCTTTTAATTGAGTCCACAAATTCATGGAAATCTACTGGTTTGACGACATACGCATTCGTGCCTAAATCGTAGCTGTCGATCAAATCCTGCTCCTCGCGGGATGAGGTGAGGATGACGATGGGAAGCTTCTTTAATTCTGGGTCAGATTTCAATTGAGCTAATACTTCTAGCCCATCTACTTTAGGTAACTTCAAATCCAACAGCACGACAACTGGATTGCCCTCCATCCGGAGCTTAAAAACGCCTCGGCGATAGAGATAGTCTAGAGCTTCCTCTCCATCGCGGACTACGACTACTTCATTGGCTAAACGGTGTTCAGACAGTGCGGCTAAGATTAACTCGATATCATTCGGACTGTCTTCAACTAGCAAGATTCGGTTTAATTCCATGCATTATTTTCCCTGGTAGTTGAAGGTTAAAGTTTAGCAGTTTAACAGGGTGTAAATACTAAAAAATTCAGCAATTCTAACCTAGGGATGATAGAGAGCGTTGATTTCATCAGTTATGTAGCAGTTAGCCGTCAGCTATTAGCTATTAGCTTATTTGTTTTCCTTACTCTATCTAGGTCGCACACCCCCGATCGGCGTCTAATTCAACTGAAAACTGCTATAATCAACACTTCATAATTGAACCTTCAACTGTTAACTGTTGTGGAAGTTTTGGCAGTGAGAAGTAAAACGTAGCTCCGCCATCGACTACACCTTCTGCCCAACTTCTTCCCCCATGACGCTGGATAATGCGTTGAACGTTAGCCAAGCCAATACCTGTTCCTTCAAAATCTTGAGGACTGTGTAAGCGTTGAAACACGCCAAAAAGTTTGTGAACGTATCGCATATCGAAGCCTACACCATTATCTCGCACAAAGAATATGACTTCGCGATCGCTTTGTTGACTACCGATTTCTATCTCGACTTGGACTCGCTTGGCCGTGTACTTGACGGCATTGTCCATCAGGTTCCGCAGCACTTGTCGCAATAGGGATGGATCGCCCTGTACCGGGGGTAATTCCCCAACTTGCCAGTGAATCGCGCGTCCCTTGGACTCCTGTTCTAAGTCGCGCTGCACTTCTCTCACCAGTTGCATCATGTTAATGGTGGTATAGCGCATTTCGGTACGCCCCATCCGGGAAAATGCCAGCAAGTCATCGACGAGTTTTCCAGCTTGTTTCGTAGACTGAGCGATGATATTAAGATAACGCTGACTGGTTTCATCGAGCGTTGCAGTCGCCCGTTTTTCGAGCAAGTCTACAAAACCACTAATATGGCGCAGTGGCGCACGTAGATCGTGGGATACGGAATAGGAGAAGGATTCAAGCTCTCGATTAGCAAATTCCAGTTCGGCCGTGCGCTGTTTTACCCGTTGTTCGAGGCTCTCGTTGAGTTGGCGAATTGCGGCTTCTGCCTGTTTGCGTAAGCGAAGCTCGTCGTAGACATCGCTAATATCAATACACGAGCCGATATAGCCGAGAAAGTTACCCTCTGGTGTGAACCGGGGAATCCCTGTATCGAAAACCCAACGATACTCGCCATCAAATCGTCTGAGGCGATATTCCATCTGAAAGTCTTGGCGGGCATCAAATGCATTGATATAGGTGTCCAGGCAATACTGCAAGTCATCCGGATGAACCCCGTCGGCCCAACCATTACCGAGTTCCTGTTCCAGGGTTCTGCCCGTGAAATCTAGCCACGGCAGATTGAAGTAATTGCACAGCTTGTCAGTACCAGACATCCAAATCAATACAGGAGCGATATCTGCCAGATGACGAAAGCGTTCTTCGCTTTCCTTGAGAGCTTCCAGCGCTCGATCTCGATCGCTCAAATCGACGGCAAATGCGATCGTGTTTTGCTCGGAGCCTTCCAATAGAGCAGCTCCAATGAGTACGGGTATGCGGCTACCATCTTTACGAATATACTCTTTCTCAAACGGGACACAAATGCCTGAAGTTTTCAACTCCTCAACCTTGTGCTCGTCTAGCTCCCGATAGTCAGATGGCGACATGGCTTGCCAGTCCACTTTACCCCGATCGAGGTCTTCTCGCTCGTATCCCACCATCTTGAGAAACGCCTCATTGGCATCGGAGATATGGCCGTCTAAGTCGGGGAAAAAGACGCCGATAATATTTGACTCAACCAAACGCCTGAACCGAGCTTCGCTGTGGCGCAACCGATCTTCTAAGCGTTTGCGATCCGTGATATCGAGGGACATCCCTGCAACCAACTCCTGCCCGGAAGCGCTGTGGATGCGAAACTTATAAGACATATAATGATGCTCGCCATCCTCCAGTGGTGCTGTTTCCTGCACTGTAAACGTTTTGCCTGTTTTGAGAATAGTGAGATCGTGCTCGCGCCACTGTTGTGCAGCTTCAGCCGAGAACAGGTCGAAGTCTGTCTTACCTATCCAATTCATCAATGGTCGATCGAACAAATACTCTGCCTGTTGATTGACGTAGATGTAGCGTCCTGCCTCATCCTTAATGAAAGCCGTCATGGGAGTATTGTTCATGAAGCTCTCGAACAACTGTTGGCTCTCCCTCAACGCGGCTTCGGCTCGCTTGCGCTCAGTAATGTCGAGAACGAAGAATGCGCCCTTATCCGTGCATCCCTCAAAATGTCCCCCACCCAGCACAATTGGGAAGCGGCTACCATCTTTGCGAATGTATTCTTTTTCGTAAGGCGTGCAATATCCAGATGCGAGCGTTTGTGCCAACGCTTGCTTGTCCAGCGGATAGTATTCAGGTGGAGTCAGGTCTTGCCAACGAATGTTTCCTGATAAAAATTCCTCCCGCGAATACCCAATCATCTCCAGCAACGCCTGATTGGCATCGGTAATTTTCCCATCACCTTCCCAAAACCCAATTCCGAGCATGTTCGACTCAACCACGCTACGAAACCGAGCTTCACTGGCTTGCATCGCTTCCTCGGCTTGCTTGCGAGCCGTGATGTCATAGGTGATGCCAAGAATCGAATCAATTTCTCCCCTCTCATCGAGTACTGGCACATACTTGACGATCGTCGTGATGTTGCCAACATGAGGCAGCGCGATCGTGCATTCTTGGGTTTGGAGGGTGCGTGTCTCGACTGCACGCAGTAATAGAGGCAGATAGCCCTGTGTCATCTCGCTCGGCCAGATTTCTTCATCCCTATGTCCGAGAAATTCCTCTAAAGATTTTCCCGTGAGTTTCAGGGCTTGAGTATTGACGAACTGGATGCGCCGATTGGCATCATAGATCGCAAATGAATCGGGAAAATGATCGATCGCTATCCGAAACTGCTGTTCGCTCTTGTGCAGTGCCTCCTCACTGGCCTGAAATTTTCGCACGCTCGCCTC